>NZ_LT907975.1:1397500-1520000 GCF_900217235.1 Pseudodesulfovibrio profundus
GACTGCTGGATGAACAGCAATCAGCCGACCCGAGCAATACGAGGTAAGTATGAAAACGTTATTCGCCATCGTCATCCTTCTCATTGGGACAGCTTTTTTCATCCAATCCCAATATCCGCAATGGCTTGCAGACTACCTCCCTTCAACAGAAGAGCGGTCGCCGTCTTTCGAGAATGTCCCGATTCTTGAGGAGCAATCCCCATGGATCGCGGCCCATGGCCGGGTCGAACCTGTCTCCGAAGAACGGCGTTTGGCATTTGAAATCAGCGGCCTTATTTCCGCCGTCAATGTTCGTGAAGGCGATCTGGTCAAGAAAGGTGACGTTCTCGCCACCCTGCGTGACGAAGAGCGCGTCGCCAACGTCGACACCGCCAAGGCCGAAGCAGAGGCACGCCGAGCCGTGTACGACAAGCTCATTGCCGGAGCACGTAAAGAGGAAAAGACCGAGGCCTGGAACAAGGTGCAACGCCTCAAGTCGATCATGGATAATGCCCAGCGCGAGATGAAGCGCCGCCAGCAACTGCTCCGCGACAACCTTATTGCCAAGGAAGAAGTCGACCGTGCGGAAGTGGACTACCGTGTAGCCCAGCGGGAGTATCAGGAAGCGGTACAGCGTCACCTGATCACCAAGAACCAGTCCCGCAAGGAAGACATAGCCCAGGCGTGGTCGGAATACAGCGCGGCCTTGAAGAAGATTGATGAAGCGGAATCGCAGTTGGAAAAGACCCGCCTCAGAAGTCCGGTCGATGGCACCGTCCTCAAGAAGCATCGTCACGCTGGCGAAAATGTCTCCATATTCTTTGAAAGTCCGGTCCTGACAGTGGCTGACATCAGCGAATATCAGATCAGGGCCGAGGTGGACGAGAAGTTCGCCGCCCGCGTCAAGATTGGGCAAAAGGCCTATTTTACGTCCGACACCTATGGCAACCAACGGTTCAACGGCAAGGTAATCCGTGTTGGAACCATGACAGGCAAGAAGCGTATCGACACCGGCTCTCCACAGGACAAGGTCGACACCAAGGTCCTTGAAGTCATTATCCGGCTGGACGACTTCACAGGGCTGATCACCGGCCTGACCGGCGATGTGTTCATTCATATCAATGGCAAGAACGCCATACAGGGAACCGTCGGGAGCAGTTCATGAAGATTCAGGAAAACGCGCTCGCAGCTCGCGTCGCGCCTTTCGCCGTGTACATGGCATTCATAGCCGTGGTGGAAGGTGCGAAACTCCTCGGCATGCCTGCCCCGTCGCAGGAAACCATGAACTGGCTGTATCCGCTCAAGGCCGCTCTGGTTGTTGCCACTCTGTTCTTTTTCCGAAAAAGCTATGACGACTTTGACTGGGCAGGGCTGCGCAACGCACGCCATACGCTCATCAGCATCGTCACCGGCGTCGTTGTTTTCGTTCTGTGGATCAATCTGGATATGGACTTTGCCATTCAGGGCGAATTGACGGCCTTTGACCCCGCCACATTCGGGGAAGGAGGCACCAGATGGATGATGATAGCCAGCCGGGTGGCCGGAGCTGCCCTTGTGGTTCCCGTCATGGAGGAGCTGTTCTGGAAGTCGTTTCTGGCGCGGTATCTCATCAGCAAGGATTTCACCAAGGTCGTTCCCGGCACGTTCACCCTGTTCAGCTTTGCCGGAACAGCCGTCCTTTTCGGGTTGGAACATCAGCTTTGGCTGGCAGGCATGGTCGCCGGTGTCGCATACAATTTCATATACATGCACACACGTTGTCTGGCGCAATGCATTCTGAGCCACGCGCTGACAAACGCCATCCTCGCCGGATACGTTCTGATCAGTGGGAACTGGTACTTCTGGTAGACTCTCAGCCTAGAGAAAGGATTCCAGCGGTCGCCGATAGGTGCCGTACTTGATGCCCCTGCCGAAACCAACCCGGAAGAACAGCACCGGATTGGTGCCGTAGAATCCCGGGAAGAGATCGTCACATACGGGCCAGACCTTTTCCAGGAGGTGCTGATGCTTATCGCTGAACGACTCCGGCCCTTCCAGCAACCAGCGCAATCGGAACAACGCAGGAGCCGCGGCAGGCTGAAAACGGATACCGTTGTGTGTGAACGTCAACCAAATTCGCTCCAACGCCCGGCCAGCTTCCAGCAGCGACGCCGTATCCGTTGAATCAACGGACAGGAACCCGACACCACCGGACTTGCGTATACCCATGGCTGAATGCATGGCGACCATGCGGCCAACGCCAACGGTATTCAATGCAGACATGACCTTCCAGGGTCTGGTCGCTTTCATGAACTGCTCGCCAGCCATGCCCGCTTCCAGATTCTTGAGCGGCAGGCCATCGCGGGTCGTTTCGGCTTCGGTCCGGGAAAACCGGATCATCTTCATGAGATGCTCATGCAACCCTCTATGTTCGGTACGAATCCGATCTGCCCAGAATACGGCCTGTGAAAAATCCTTGAGTTGCTGCTTGTCATTAATCCATTGCAGGCTAACACCGGGGCAATCCTCAATGGTCTCCTGCATACGCTGCCACACCCCCGCCTCTACAGCCCGGGTCGAATACGGTTTGCGATTGGTGACACGCCGCCAGATGACATCGTGCAATACGCTTTCGCCAGCATGATCATCAGGCGAAAAAGCCAATCGCGCTACGTGTTCAGGGTGGGATGTAGGCATCCAGTTGACCCTAGCACCCAAGCCGCAGGCTCCGGCAGCAATGGTCATGTTCTCAACTGCCGCACCGCACGCAACGATGGTAGCGGCCTGCTGCACGTTGAACAAACTGTCGTCGGCAGCGCTCTCCATGAAGATATCCACACCGGTATCATCCTGCTTGAATCGCCATGGCTGGACATTGTCACCGGATGGAGCCTGCATTCCGGCCCGTATGATGTAGTCTGTCTTGGTCTTGAAAGGCGCTTCAGCCGACGGCTCCTCGGGCTTGACCGGACCGACAATCGTATTGCGATCCAACAGATAATTCTTGATCAGCCAGATTTTTGCACGCTGGAGAGGATGGCGGTTGCCGCCCCAAAGACGCCCTTTGACCAACTTGCGAAGATACGGGTCGAATTGCAGATAGTACGGGGTCTTTTTCACGGCTTTTCGGCCAGTGATGATACGAACTGCCTCAGTAGCTGTCAGCGACGAGCACAACCAGCAGGCCGCACCCAGTGAAGGGCCACGCTTTTCAAGCAGGTCGACAAAATCCATGTCGATGTATCGGACATGGGTCGGACGAGGCGCAAGCCCTGCGGCAAACTTGATGACCTTATCCATGTATGGATCGTCATCGGATATGTCGAAATACTGATCAAAGGTCATCCCGCCCGGTGCAAAGACCAGAAGCGCGGAACTGAAACCCATGGGACCGGCTGTAACCACCGGGATGCCCAATTCCACGGCGCGGGTAAAAACCATGCGCCGGATATCAAGCACGAAAAAGTCGAGCCCATCAACGACCAGATCCACACCGTCGAGGAAGTCGTCCACGTTGTCCGGAGTAATACCTTCAGGATACGTGGTGATATCGAGATACGGATTGACCTGCCGGACATTGTCGACCATGGCGGCCAGTTTCTCCCGACCAAAGTCGGCAACCTGTGCCCCGTACTGCCGATTGATATTGACCGGATCGAACCGATCAAAATCAGCCACTTTGAAACGACCAATGCCTGTTCGGGCAAGGGCAATCAAATGCCCGCCCCCCACGCCACCAAGACCGGCTACGGCTACGGTGGCATCCTTGAGGCGTGCCATTTCATTGGCGTTCAGCAGGCCCAGGTTTCGGCAGAATGCCGTTTCGTGATAGGCTCCAGCGGAGTTGAGAGAATATGCTTCGAGAATCTGTTTCGTGCTGTCTGACATCACTGTTCGCTCCGGAAACGGGTTCACGGCGCTAGTGAGTAAAACCGCTCTCTATGCCGTTGATTTCGTAATAAATCATTCTGAACAGTTGCTCCTGATCTTCCGTCATGGTCTCAAGCAGTTCAGGACGCTTGGTAATGAATCCCTTCACTGTGGACATATCGAGAGGCAAGGTACGCTTGATGGGATATTCAATATTCGGATCGAGGATGACGTTATTGACCTTTGTAAAAAACGACAGCAGATCCGTATCAAAATCCGCTTCGCCATAGGCATCGGTCATCTTCCGCTCATAGGTATCCATATCGACGCGCAAGGCCACTGCAGGGGCATCCACTCCGTCATACCACTTTTCCTCTCCGAAGTCCTCGAACAGGAAAATTTCCTTGTAAAAACGGACGTGCTTGGGATTGACCATGATACAGACATCATCCACATCCGTCATGCGCGCATACCAGAAGAGCGCCTTGGCAAGGTAGGAGATGAGGTTGATCCACCGGCGTTGCTTGGGGGTCGCCAACGCACCCACTTCAGCTATGTTTCGTCCCTGATTTCGCAGGGTGTCCAGTTCTTCCTTGTACACCGCATCCATGGGCAGGCCGAAGACCGGCGTATCCGGAATATAGGTCATGGTAGAGAGGACCGACAGGTAGGACTTGAATACGAACACACAGGTGGTGGGGAGGAGGCTGTGAATACCATATGCCATCTTCGATGGGTGTGGTTCCTTGATATAGTTCGCGGCACGATACGCATCGTAGACAATACCGAAAGCCTGCTCCAGTTCTTCCTGGGTT
The DNA here is from genome assembly GCF_900217235.1 of Pseudodesulfovibrio profundus. Classification (NCBI taxonomy): domain Bacteria; kingdom Pseudomonadati; phylum Thermodesulfobacteriota; class Desulfovibrionia; order Desulfovibrionales; family Desulfovibrionaceae; genus Pseudodesulfovibrio; species Pseudodesulfovibrio profundus. The sequence goes on from NZ_LT907975.1 coordinate 1,402,144, forward strand.
TCAGCTATCTTCATTGCCGGACGATCAATACCCTCAAGCTTGTTCTTGATAAGCGATGATCGCCGTATGCGTACAGTGCGTCTTCTTTCTAGGCCGCTTTCCATTTTCTTCACTTTTCCTTTTTTGACCATTATGAATCCTGGCCCCCGGTTACTCGACCATCATCCCTGCAAGACTGACGCGCTGTCCGTATGCGAATCCCCCTTCTTCCTCCTGGAGCCGGACTCATTCAAAGCCGACTCCTCCTCATACAACTATTAGGACAAGTATACTCCACCAGCCACAACGGGTAAAGCTACACTAAATATTATAAAGCCACTCCTGCCGATTAAACCCAGGCTGAGTCATTACCGGACATGTACTGGAGCAGTTGCTCGTCATCGGCAAACACGTGTGAATCGGGAAGGCTGTCGAGAGCGGCATCAAAATCGGCGCGTTCCATGCCCATGAGGCGAACGATAACGTTGTCGTCCGTGCCGTTGCCAAGCACTGCCTCGACATAGGTGTCAGGAGCGCCATCCACACCGAACTGACGCAACGCTTCAAATTCCACACCGTCTTCAAGCTTGAAGCCGTCATTGGCAAATTCGAAATCCTTGACCTCAACTATGGCCTGACCTTGTGAGAAGGTCTCTTCGTTAAGGACGATCACATTGGATCCACCGCCAGCGGAAATGGAATCATACCCACCGCCACCGTATATGGTATTGTTACCCTGTTGACCGCCAAGCTGATCATTTCCATGACCGCCGTAGAGGATGTCGTCACCAAAGCTGCCAGCGATGACATCATCGCCATCATTACCGTAAATGATATCATTGCCGCCCATGCCGTTGAGCATGTCGTTCCCGGCACCACCATTGAACTCATCATCGCCAAAGGGATTGCCGCGAATGGTCCAGGGTTCGGGATCATTTTCATCAACATCAGCGGGCCGGAGCAGGAAGTGATCACTATCAAGAGCGCCTGCACGACCAAAAGCGGGAGCCGGGGCAATTTCCGGATAATCATAGGAAGGAACTTCGACGTCTGGACCGGAACCGTCTGTAGACCCACCTGTCGGGGCGCTATCGGTTTCGTTAACGGCTTGGTTAACTAGAAACAGCTCTGTGTCACGAGCTGCGAAAAATTGTATTGCCTCGCCACTTCCATCCAAACCACCATCGCCAGCATCGAATCCGAAATTATCGCCACCAACCAGACCACCAGCATCATCAAAATAGCCATTCAGTCCACTGCCACTAACCACGCCGTCAGCTGCGGTTTCTTCCGGTTGCCCCTGAGACATCAGGAAGACATCACCAGCGACCAAAATGCCATCATTAAGCAGTACATCAGGAGGCGTTCCAGCTTCCACCAGCGATACATACCCCTTGAGGACAGCGGTTCCGCCATCGTCACCAAGAATCACAAGGTCATTTCCACGCTGTTCGATCAGAACGGAATCCGAATCGAATCCGAAGACCAGATTGGAATCAGCACCAACGGTATATACCGCGGTTTCTCCTGATTCGATGACGACACGTATGGACTTGTCCTGGCTGTTTTGTGTGGAATCTGACATGGCGTTCTCCCTTCATTTTTTACCCGTGTGCCTGTGACAGGGGCGGGCGGATCATCCTTTTACTGATTTAGGATAATTAGTAGTGAGCAATTATTGCGCCAAACACATATCAAGCTGACTTTACGTGACAAAATCAAAATGACCGCTTTTTCAAGCGGCCATTTGTCTGGAAAACTTTACACCTGATTTCAGAAGTCCGACAAATCCAGACCCGCCGGATATCAAAAAGAGAGGGAGGCCGGAGCCTCCCTCTCGTATGTATCGATATGGCAGTTGTGCCCAATCAGTTACTAGCTGCGGCGTCTGCGAACGATTCCGAACATGCCCAGGAGGCCGACACCCAGGAGAATCAGGGTGGAAGGTTCAGGGACAGTTGTTACGACAGAGACCTTGGGCTGAACAGTGGTATCAAGACCTTCAGTGGTGACCCAACCGTAGTAGGTCAGTTCGGGATCCAGCTGTGCGTAGCCGAGGTTGTCGACCAGGTGCTCGATGTACTTGGCATCGATAGCTTCAAAGGAATCCTCGAAGTCAAAGATGTACTGTTCGCTGTCATAGTTGAAGGTACCGTTGGTCAGAGAAGGATCGTCCAGGATAAAGACGTCGTCTGCTCTCCATTCGTCAATCAGAGCCCATTCGTTGTCAGTTTCAAAGAAAGTGAACTCAAGGGCAGCTACGTATGCAGGGCTGGCGTCGAAATCCGGCGGATCGATCGGGGACAGGTTGAACGTAGTCAACACAGTACCAGATTCCAGGAAGGGCCCCTTAATGGGATTGTTGAAGTGCGTGAAGTCCGCAACGGCAACAGATGCACCATTGGTTTCGATCATCTGATAGTCACCATCACCGTAAGCGATGGGATCAAGGGTAATACCACTTGCGCCGAAGATGGACTGCGGTACTACACCGTCAGTGGTTCCCCAGTAAATGGTCTGCGGAACGTCTGTGATCATGCCGCCAGGCAGGGGAATGTCCCATGCGAGATCGGTGAGATCGCCCGGATCCACGTGTACGTTGGAGCCGAACGGATCAGCGGTGTCGGACCAGCTGATGAATCCAGCATTGTATTCCCAGTTCCAATTTGAGACGACTGTTGCGGATGCCGGAGCAATAAGCGCCAGCGAGAGCAACATCGCGCTAAAGATAACAGCTAACTTCTTCATGGTAACACTCCTAAAGCAAATATTTTTACCACCAAATCAACATCGCAATCATGCTGTATATTGCAACAGGCGGGCCAAAACATTAACACTCTGGAATAACTTACCAAAAGAATAAAACGAACCATTAGAATCAGGATAATTGTAAACCTGTAAAGACACTTTGTCGGAGAGCCTTACACTTATCAAGACTCATGGACATCCTTATAGAATGGGTGCCCAAAACCGGGCGAAAGGAGGAACAGGGAGAGGATAAAAGGAGGAGCCAGGACACGGTGTGCCTAACTGATATGATATACGCCGCCAAGACCTCACACAATGAGAATCCAGACGCTCAACGTACTGATTTCAAAAGGCGAACCGATCAGGAAAGATAGGCTTGGGGATGTTCAAAAATATCATTCATAAGCGAAAGAGGTGCGCTGTTGTCGCCCTCGTACACTCCAACCATGGTGACACCCTGGTCCATATTGTAGCGCAGACGCTTACAGTAAAGGGAAACGGTCTGCGAAAGGCGCGGGACAGTGAACACGATTTCAAAGTGGGAGGAGTCTTCCATCTTCTGGGCCAGCTCCTGTGTCACGCTCTTGAATGAGATGCGTATACCACCCTTGGAGATATCTTCGACGACAACCGGATAGCTCCGCATTTCCATGTCGGAAAACTTAACACAAGAGACAGCAGGAATTGACAGTTCGACTCTGGGATGAATCCGCCGATCGCCCTTCTTCAGTTGTTCCTTTTCATCCGCATGCAGCCGGACGTGACGACTCACAACAGCCTGAATGTAGCGGGTGTAATCAACATCCTCTACTTCCGCCATTCCTTGAAGAGCAAGGAAGTCATCATTTTCCATGTCGAAACATACGCGTATCTTATCAGTCATATTCTTAACCATCCTGCGGAATGAAGAATGCATCATATTAAATTAAACGACACCCAGGCGATGTTTCAAAGGTGATAGCCGTTCGTAACTGTACTGCCATAAACATGCCAACTGGATGATTTGATACTAAAGCTGAACAACTACTCTATTTACACACTGATTTTATAGGATTTTTTATTTCGACGCATCACAAACCACCCGATACAAGCCGACATTTCCCCCTGCCGCCTCTTTCGGGGCCAACGGACATTCCATCCAAACTGTCCATATTATCAAGAATTATCCGGTTTAGCCGAACACGTGGTCTCGCTCCTGGCGACAGCCCATCGTTTGGCATGGATTATGTATTATCAATTACTATGTGAATCCGCTTTTGATGGTGAAAAGGGACAACACGACCGTGGACCATTTCGATACTATCGGGATTTTGTACAAGGGATCAGGCAGCGAGGACTCAGTGCACACATACAGCTATGCCGAATCGAGTAATGATGGTTCATCATTGTCTTTTCGTTCAAGCATGTGCCATAACGGTGCTATTCATGGAACTGTAAAACCCAAAGGACCAATGCCAGCACGTTTCAAATCATTGCCACTTCACCCCATGCCAAAAAGACGTGGGGCAGGCTTTCCCGACCTCCTCAGTTCGGCACGGGAAAAGCGAACTTTCAGTGTCCCTGTTCCGGTAGCTGACGGCACATATCGAGCATTCAACCTTAACACTCTTCGATCATCCAACGGCGACATGGACACCAATATCCAGGAACACCTGAATAATGACATCATCCATGTGCAGGATGATGATATCGTTGAGAACGACCTGATGGATATCGTTGCCCAAAACGACAAGGTCATCATCGTCCACAACGCCGACGGCCCTATCGGGTGGACCACTGTCCATGAAAGCCTGCTCAACTCCACAGCCGCTCCGTTGACCAGAGCAAAGGACTACCTGATCGACAACAGACACGTTGTCCTCAGTCTTACCCGTTCCGTCTACGGTGCCCACAAAGAGCTTTTCTCTCAGCAGAGAAGCGTGGTTCTGGTCATCGACGACCAGGGAGAATTGTTGGGAACCATTACAGATAGAGACATCAGCCGCCTTATTGAAAAGGGATGTGATATCTGGAACACCGAACTGGCCAACGAAGTCAAGCCGTCGCATGTGCTGACTGAAAACAAGCCAATTTCACTCAACGATCTCGATATGGTCGCCTCTTATGCCGAACGCCCGGTACCGATAATAAGTTCGGCAGGCAGCCTCATGGGTATTGCCGACATCAAGAAAATGCGACGTTACCTGAACAGTGCTGCTGAAATAACTCAGGAGAACTCCACGGAAGCAGCACCTATGAATCCCATTTCCCTGAGCGAATCCATGATACTCGACGCCGTGTTGAGCGACACGCTGCGTACCGGCATCGTGGGTACGGATGAATTTCTCAACATAATCTATTTTAATGAAGCTATTTTGGACTTCATTCAAAAACCGGAGCTGTTACGGCTTGGCAGCAAGATTTGGGCGGTAACCGATTCTTGTGCCATATCGCAGCAGTCACTCAACGCGATGCTCGACACGGTGAAAGAGGACGGAGAACAGATCTTTGCCAATTGGATCACGATCAATGAGGGCAAACGATATATTCAATGCAGGCTCAGCACAGTCAAGCAGCGTGCCCATACTGCCGGATTCGTCCTCTCGGTTCAGGACATCACGGCCCAGCGTAATGCCGAGGAAGCTATTCGCAAACTGGCATATCAGGACCGGCTGACCCAGTTGCCCAATCGACTGCTGTTTGAAGAACGTCTTTCCCTTGAGGCTAAACGCTCTGAACGCAACGGTTCCCAGTTCGCCATAATGATGCTCGACCTGGATGGGTTCAAGGCTGTCAACGACGACTACGGACATTCTGCCGGGGATCAATTATTGCAAATCATGGGTGAACGCCTGCTCAACTCGATCCGCGGGTCCGACACGGTGGCCCGCTTCGGCGGCGATGAATTTGTCTTCATTCTTCCGGATGTTTCCAACCCGCAAGATGTGGAGACCATCGCGGAGAAGATACAGGATATTATCCATAAACCGTGCGAGATCAATGGCACGGTCTTCCATGTAGGCGCGTCCATCGGCTACTCGATTTATCCCGATGACGCCGAAGACCCAAAAGCATTACTCGACCTGGCTGATACAAGAATGTATAAGAATAAGAGAGAAAACTGTTAACTCTCGCTTATGCAATATCTAACGCCGCGTATTCATTGGAGCGGCATAACGTTTTCAATCCCCGGGGGTGCGCCATGCGAAACCGGACAGCAATCAAGGATTGGATCTACGGCATAGTGGCCGTCATATTCGTAGCCGGATGGGGAGGGATGCACATCCTGCAGGATGGGCTTTCCTGGACCACCACGACTCCCCTTCTCTTCTACTCCATTCTCTTTCTGGCAGCAGTGCTTCTTGTCACCCGGTGGCTGAAGCGACAAAATGAAGCACTCGCCCTCTCCGACCCGGAACTGAATCTCTACAGCGAACGATTTTTCTACAACGCCCTTAATCTGGAATGCAACAAGAGCGAACGACACGAGATGCCGGTTGCTCTCATGGTCTTCTCCTTTGATACGCTCAAGGAGACAGCCGACCAACTCGGTAAAAGTGTCGAGGAGATTCAACTCCTGTTCATCGAAACTGTTGGAAGAACCATCCGGAACAGTGATGTTTTCTCCACCATGAAGGATGGACGTTTCTCCATACTGCTCCCCAGCACCGATGCCGACGGAGCAAAGGTAGCCGCCAATCGCGTCAAGCGGGCCATCAGTGAGGAGTTGAAGAAGCAACGCCTCGGACAACGTACGACAGTCCCCTTTGGCATCTGTGGCACCTCGTCCAAGATAAAGACCTCCAAGCAACTGCTGGAAGGTTCGATCAAGGCCTATGTGGAAGCCCAACGCTCCCCGCGTAACAAGATCATAACCTGTGCTGACTGCTGTTAAGCAATCCGACAAACAGAAAAGGGGCGCATCATTTGGTGCGCCCCTTTTTTTTACGATTGTCCCGTCCTGAAATAGGTTGACACCCAGAGGACCTATTTATGGAAGACAAATCCAAACAGCGAGTTAGACGCACCCAACGCGATTACACGATGGCCTTTAAATTGTCGGTTGTGGCACAGGTGGAAAAGGGCGAGATGACGTACAAGCAGGCTCAGGCTCTTTATGGTATTCAAGGGCGAAGCACTGTGCTGAAGTGGCTCAGGAAGCACGGCACCCTTGATTGGAGCAAGTCCATGGTACATTCCCGAAAAGACCCAAAAGCCAGAGAAACACCGGTCCAGAAGATCAAACGGCTGGAGAAAGAGCTTGAGGAAGAAAAGATCAAGACCGCGCTTCTCAATAAAATGATTGAGATTTCCGACCGCGAGTTTGGGACTTCTATAAGAAAAAAGCTTACCCCCGAGCTGCACGAAGTCTTCAGAGAGAAAGACAAATAAGCTTGTCTGCTTGTTGCAGGCAGCTCGGGGTCAGTCGGCAGTCCGTGTATCAGGCTGAAAAGCGCCATGATGCACGGGAAGCCATGTATCAGGAGGCAAAGGCCATGGTCCTGAACGTGCGGACCAGGATGCCCCGCCTTGGGACTCGAAAGCTGTACCACCTGTTGAAGGACGCATTTTCCGCAAAGGGAATCAGGCTCGGACGTGATGGGTTGTTTTCCCTGCTGCGGCGAGAGCATATGCTCATCAAGCGACGGAAAAACTATACAAAGACAACCAACTCGAAGCATTGGCTAAAAAAGCATCCCAACTTGTTGAAAGATGTTCAACCGAGATGTCCTGAGCAGGTGTTCGTAAGCGACATTACCTACGTGAATACACGTGAGCAAACATGCTATCTGTCGCTGGTGACAGATGCATTCAGCCGGAAGATAATGGGATACAACGTGAGCCGGGATCTCAGTGCGGAAAGCACAACCAAAGCGCTGGACGCGGCAGTTGAAAACAAGCGAAGGAGGGTGAATACAATTCACCATTCAGATCGAGGACTCCAATACGCTTCTTCGGTCTACCAGAGAAAACTCCAGGAATCCGGCATGGTTCCTTCCATGACAGATGGCTATGACTGCTATCAAAATGCCTTGGCGGAACGGATGAATGGAATTCTGAAGCAAGAGTTCATGGTCACCAAATGCAACGACTTTGCAGAGCTCAATACCCTGGTGAGGGAATCCGTTGAGATATACAATTCACAACGGCCACATCTCAGCCTAGGAATGAGAACGCCAAACGATGTACACGAATCAGGCTGTGGGGCTAGCCCCACAGCCTGATTGAAACCTTCAAAAACCGTCAACCTATTTCAGGACGGCTCAGATTACTGCCTACTAATTGCGTAACGCCAGATTGTGCTTGTTCAACAACTCGTACAAGCGAGCACGAGACAGACCGGAAAGCTTGCATGCCATCTTGGCAGAGCTGTCGCTCAGCAGGAGGAGTTGGCTGAGGTAATTCTCTTCCATGGCGTGTATGGTCTTCCGCCGTACTTCCTTGAGCATGGGCAGGCTGCCATCCGATCGCTGCAGTGGCAATGTAAAGCAGTGATTGGAATTACTGGGGGCGCGAGAAGAGCTTGCGTCATTGGAAACATCCTGCACTACCTTGGACATCCGCAATTGTTGCGGCAAGTGGTAGAAGGTCAACTGTTCCTCGAACATCGCCTTGTGCACGGAAAGTTGGAGAACGTTGACCAGCTCCCGGACATTACCCGGCCAATCATATGCCTCCAATGCAGCCATGAAATCCGTTCCGATTTCCAGCGACTTGATCCCCTTCTCCTCGCAAATGATCTTCAGATAGTGATCGACCAGCCGGGGGATGTCCCCCTCACGCTCCCGAAGGGGCGGCAGGCTGATGACAAACGCCTGAAGCCGGAAATACAAGTCCTTGCGAAAGGTTCCCTAGTCAACCATGGCCTGTAGATCACGGTTGGTGGCGGCTACAAGCCGAAAGTCGCTCTCCACTTCATACGACGTGGACAGCGGACGGAACTTCTTTTCCTGCAACACACGCAGGAGAGACTTCTGGATGGATAGATCGAGATCACCAATTTCATCAAGAAAGATAGTACCGTTATGGGCAAGCTCGAACAGCCCCTTCTTGGCCTTTTCAGCTCCGGTGAACGATCCGCGCTCGTGACCGAACAGGAGGCTTTCCGCCAGGCTGACAGGCAGATTGGTACAGTCGACAATGATATACTTGTTGTTGGCCCTGCGACTGTTGGAGTGAATGGCCTTGGCAAAGAGTTCCTTGCCGGTTCCGGTTTCTCCTTCGATCAAGGCGTTGGCATCACCTGAAGCCGCCTGGGCTACCTTCTCGATACATTGCAATATCTTGGGACTTTCACCAATGATCTCCTCACGGGCGATCTCTTCCGTGTGGTTGTGCTGCTTCAACAGCATCAGGCTGCTGACAACCTTGCTGAAGCGCTCGATATTGACCGGCTTGATGAGATAATCGGTTGCACCGGCCCTGAAAGCGTTTTCGATATGCTCCGTACCGGATTCGCCCGTCAGCATGACAATGGGGCTGTCCGGGGAAATATTCAATAACTCCGGAATTGAATTAATCCCGTTTCCGTCGGGCAGCAGAACATCAAGAAAGATGACATCAACCTGATTTACCTGAAGATAGTCAATACCATCTGCTACAGATAGTACAAAGTCGCACTGCTGACCATTCTTCACTGCCATCAGGTTCAATAACTGCCCGATCATGGGATCGTCATCAATAACCAGAATCTTAACCACGTGTATCCTTTCTATCCGTTTGGGTTTTCTCACCAAAGAACATTGATCTGGCATCCGTGAACAAACCAATGCTCAATAGATACAGTTATAATTAAATTATCCGGTAGAAATCATCTTGTCCATAGGAGATTCTCATAAAACTGGCTGTTACAACGATTTCTCTCTCTTTGAATTTATCCTAAATAATTAAATACAATGAATAAAAAATGGTCATAAAAAAATCCGTATTTTCCGGACTTTTTCCCGACTAGGCCATCAGATACTTTCACGCACAGAAAAAAGTTCGTTATCTGCTCGCGAGAAAAACGGCATAACTATTAACTTAAAACTGATAACATCAGAACAATCCCCCCTATTCCTCCTTCAACAGCCATGATCATTCGCTCAAACAGCATTTGCTTGATTTTTTCCCGTTTTGAAGGCAAAAGTAACGAGTTAGGCTCATGATTGGGCAAACCCCGCTTTTTCGGATTTCAATGGGTGCGACTTCGTACCCGTTCATGCACAGTCCGGCTGCTCGGCAGCTCACAGAAAGGAGAATTATATGAAACGGATCACTACACTTTTCATCGCTATGGCTATCGCTCTTTCCATGGTCGGCACCGCATTTGCCGGTACACTGACTGTGGGCACGGACACCAACTTCCCCCCGTTTGAATTCAAAGATCCTGAGACCGGCAAACACACCGGTTTTGACGTCGAGCTCTGGGATGCCATCGCCAAGGAAATCGGCATCGAATACAAGCTCCAGCCCATGGCCTTCAAAGGCATCGTCCCGGGTCTCCAGTCTGCTCAGCTTGACGCCGGTATCGCCGGTATGTCCATCACCGAAAAGCGCCGTGAAGTCATCGATTTTTCCGACGGCTACTACGATTCCGGTCTTCTTCTTCTCGTCAGCGCTGACGACGACTCCATTGACGGCCTGAAGTCCCTCGACGGCAAGGTCATCGCCACCAAGCAGGGTACCACCAGCGTTGAATTCCTCAAGGAAAACGCCACTCCCAAAGAAGTGAAACTCTTCCCCAACGATAACGCCATGTTCATGGAACTGCTGACCGGCGGTGTTGACGCTGTCATGTTCGACAAGCCTGTCATCGAGTCTTTCGTTTCCAAGCGCGGCAAGGGCAAAGTCAAAATCGTCGGCGACCTGTATGCTGGTCAGCCTTACGGCATTGGTTTCCCCAAGGGTTCCGAGCTGGTTGGCAAAGTCAACGCTGCTCTCAAGACCCTCAAGGCCAATGGTGTCTACAACGAGCTCTACAAGAAGTGGTTTGGTGTTGAGCCTCGCTAACCTACCGTAACAATTGAATCCATTCTCAGGGGGCGGCTTTTGCCGCCCCCGTGGTTTTTATAACAGGAAGAATCTATGGCTTTTGATTTTGAACCGTCCGTGGTGATCGACTCCATTCCCCTGCTCATGGGGGGAGCGAAGATCACCATCATTTTGACAATCGGAGGACTGTTCTTCGGTTTCATCATCGGTGCCGTAACGGGCATGATGAAGCTGTCGCGCAACATGCTCGTACGTAAAATAGCTGGAATATATATCGAATCCATTCGAGGAACCCCCATGCTGGTGCAGGCCATGTTCCTCTATTTCGGCGTTCCCATGGCGCTTGGCATTCGCATACCGGCCATGATGGCGGGTATTATCGTTATCGCGATCAACTCGGGTGCCTACATAGCCGAGATCGTGCGTGGAGCTGTTCAATCCATTAATTCAGGGCAGGCCGAAGCCGGTCGTTCCATTGGACTGACCCGTTTTCAGACCATGCGCTATGTGGTTTGGCCCCAGGCATTTCGTCGCATGATTCCCCCCCTGGGCAACCAGTTCATCATCAGCTTGAAAGACACCTCACTGCTCATGATCATTGGTGTCGGAGAACTGCTGCGTACTGGTGATGAGATCGTGGCCGTCAACTTCCGATCCTTTGAAGTGTATCTGGCGTGTGGTCTCGTTTACCTGGCCATGACCATGTCCATTGCCAAGGCTCTCAAGATCGTTGAAAAGCGCATGCACATCCAAGGCAAGTAGAGGGGAGAAATGATAGAAATCAAGAACCTGCATAAAAGTTTTGGCGACCTCATGGTGCTCAAGGGGGTCGACCTTAAGGTCGAGTCCGGCGAGGTGGTCGTCATCATCGGCCCGTCAGGCTCCGGCAAATCAACCGTTCTGCGGTGTATCAACAAGTTGGAAGAGCCCACCTCCGGCTCGATCATCGTCGACGGCTATGACATCATGGACCCGAAAACCGACATCAATATGGTTCGCACTGAAGCGACAATGGTTTTCCAGCAGTTCAATCTTTTTCCGCACATGACGGTCCTGGATAACGTGACCCTCGGACCGATCAAGGTTCGCGGCTTACCCAGAGCTGATGCCAACAAACTGGGATTGGACCTTCTGGCCAAGGTCGGACTGGCGGAAAAACCCAACAGCTACCCGGAACAGTTGTCAGGTGGGCAGAAACAGCGCGTGGCCATTGCCCGCTCTCTGGCTCTTCAGCCCAAGGCCATTCTGTTCGACGAGCCGACATCGGCCCTCGACCCCGAACTGGTCGGTGAGGTACTTGAGGTCATGAAGCAACTCGCCCGCGAGGGCATGACCATGATCGTGGTAACTCATGAAATGGGCTTTGCCAAAGAAGTCGCCGATCGCGTCATCTTCATTGACGAAGGCAAGGTCCAGGTGGATGCCGAACCTGAAGCGTTTTTCGCCAACCCGGAGAATCCGCGCCTGCGGGACTTCCTCGGCAAGGTCGTTTCCCACATTTAAGAGCTGACCCAATACGTAAAAAGCCCCGGATACACTCCGGGGCTTTTTTGTTACGTATAGTTGAAATCCCTACTTGGCGCCCAAAATGAGCCCCAAGGTCGCCTGCATCTTGTCCATCTCAATCGGCTTGACCACGTATCCATCCATGCCTTCTGCCATGAATTTTTCCCTATCCCCCACCATGGCGTATGCTGTAACAGCCACAATGGGAATGTCTTTGGCCCTGTCTCCAGCCTGACCTCCACGTATTGCTTTCGTGGCTTCGACTCCATCCATGACCGGCATTTGAATGTCCATCAAAACCACATCAAATGCGTCTTCCTGCAAGGCGGCTATGGCTTGACGGCCATTTTCCACGACCTCAACATGGTGACCGCTCTTTTCAAGCAAACGATTGGTAACCGTACTGTTCACCCGCTCATCTTCTGCCAGCAATATGCGAAGACCCGATAACTGGCTGCCCTGCCCGCGTGCGCTCTCAGTATCTGATACGGTTACCTCCTGCTCGGCCACGGCAAATGGGAGCGAAACATACAACGTGGTCCCCACCCCCAACTCGCTATCGATAGCAAGGGTGCCATTCATCAACTCGACAAGCCGTTTACAGATGGCAAGCCCGAGTCCGGCGCCTTGATAAGAACGCGTGTACCCTTCACTGACCTGCGTAAACGACTCGAACAACGATTCGATCTTGTCGTCCGGTATGCCGATACCCGTATCGGCAACCGTGAACAACACCCTGCACTCACCGTAGTCCATCCTGCCCTGGACATACGCCTCAAGGCTGATGCTTCCTTTTTCGGTAAATTTGTACGCATTACCGACAAGATTTGTCAGGACCTGCTGCAAACGGATCGCATCTCCCTGGACAAACTGCGGTAGCGACTCGTCAATCCGGCATTCCAAACGAACAGCACGGTGCTCGCCGGTCAGTCTGTACATGTCGCATATCTGCTGTAATGAATCCCGAAGACTGAACGGGCTGTACTGAATGATCAGCTTCCCCGCCTCCACTCTGGACAGATCGAGGATATCGGCGAGCAGATTGGCCAGACGTTCGGAGGAGCGAACAGCAGCGTCCACATACTCATGCTGCTCGCTGTTCAGTCCAGTTGTCTCCATGAGTTGAAGCATGCCGAGAATACCATTGAGCGGCGTCCTGATTTCATGGCTCATATTCGTCAGGAACTCACTCTTGGACCGGCTGAAACGCTCTGCCTGATCCTTGGCCTTGCGTAGCTCGTCCTGCGCAGCCTTTCGTTCGGAAGCATCCCAAAGCGTAGCAATGACTTCTGTGGGGGAGACACCATCTTCAACAGGGTTAAACTGTACGTTCAGGTACGTCTTTTTCCCGCCGCTCACAGATACATAGTAATCTTCAAAGGAGGTACTTTCACCTGCCAACGCCCTTTTCAGCACGGCCCGCATTGCCGGGGTACTGTGCTTTGCGGAGTTGAACCCGATAAGTTGTTCTACCGGCGCCCCCATGAGTTCAGCAAAGTGCTCGTTGCAATCCAGTATGACGCCTTCCTTGCTGAATCGGATCATACCCATCGGAGATTTCTCGAAAATCACGCGATGCCGCTGTTCACTATCCCGCAACTTCGATTCGGCAATATGTCGCTCGGTGTTGTCCACGCCGATTTCCCAGGAGGTCCAACCGGGGACGGCCACGTACTGGGTAGCATCGATCCATTGAATGAGTCGCTTGCCGCCATTTTTGGTCCTGACCGGCAACTCCAAATCACCGTAGCTCATTTCTCCGAGGTGAATCCGACGGACACGATCCTGCAAATCCGGCTCCGGGTACAAGCAGTTCAGGAAATCCGGGTTGCCGATGATATCTTCATTCGTCCATCCCAAAACACGTTCGCATGTTGCATTCCAGTAGATAATCAGCCCGGACTCATCGTGGGCATGGATAAGAACAGGCATATTTTCGGCCATGAGCCGGAACCTTTGCTCCGTTTTATGGAGGTTGCGCTCCGCAGCACGCCGGGCCCCACGCATGACCAGAAGATAGATGATCGCAATCGTCTGCAAAACCACAGCCACAAGGCCCACCCAGAATACGAGCGTGTACCGCTCATAAAGCGTGTCAGGTTTTCCGACAACAATAGCATTTTCAGGAATATTGGATTCGGAGAGCCCATACCGGGAAAAAGCACTGTAATTAATCATCGTACGGTTGGGGCTGTCGGTCTTAACAGGGATTTCCGAGATTTTCTCGCCAACCAGCAACCGCATTCCGACCTGAGCGGCCTCCTGTCCCTGCAACATTCCATTCACAACACTACCGCCAAGCACACCGTAGTCCATGTAGTGTTTCCATAATCCAAAGACCGGACGACTGGAGGCCTGAACTATTTGTGTTATATAATCCGCTTCATTGTAGTACGACCTGACCTCATCCTTATGGAAGTTCATCACCAATACAGCGGTGTCGGCAGAAAGATCGAGCAACTCCTCTTTAAGCTCCTCCATGGACAAGTCACCACCTGAGATGGTCGTGAATAGTATTTCTCCCTCAAACAAGGGAATAGCTGCAGCCAACAGTTTCTGGTTGGCTTTCCCAGTTGGTGTTTCATCGGTGATAACCACTACCTCGCTTAGCCTGGGAATGAGCTTCCGGGCCAAACGAATCGTTCCAGGTATATCGACGGCCTCCACAACTCCAGTTACCCAGGGAAGCCCATCAATCATGTCAGGAGAAAACTGATTCACCCCGCAAAAAACAGTCGGGGTCCTTCCGAACAGGTCCACGTTCTCCTTATAAAAGGAAAGCGCGTTATCGTCGGACAGCACGATCAGATTGAAAGCGATGTTGCGATACTTGGATTGAATTGTATTTCGGAGGAATTCGTATGATCTTTCAATGGTGTGCCGTTTGGAGTCCATGTATTCGACATGTGTCTCCACCGTGCCGCCCAAAGGCCCGAAGATGGAATCCACTCCCTTCATGATGGAGTCCGTCCATTCAAACCCTTCATGGTACGAGTGGATTATCAAGACATTTTGTGAGGCAGAAGCAGGCAAACCAATGAGCCATACCCACACTACAATCAGTATGGAAAGGATCCACCGTAAGAGTTTGTCACTATTTCTCATTTCATGTGCCTGCCTATTTCACGATTTAAGCTCAACACTACCAATTATCCGATGCATGAACAATGATAATGCTGTTCCCAATCGATAAATCAGATATCGGTGGCGCATAATCCGCACCACTCAGCCATTTTCCAAGTACATGGAAATACGGTTGACTTTCGATACGGTTCCCCTACCCTTACCCTCTGAATCAGGGACGATGGGCAGGATCGCCCAATTGATATAATCTGCGCAGGAGACTCAATGCATCCAGAAGACATGGAACTCATTTCCTTGGCCGATCCGGCCGATGTTGTGGAAGCGTGGAACGATGTCATTCTGTATACGGATGCCCAGGGAACTGTCGTGGATTGTAACGATCAGGAGCTTGGTTACCTCCCTGAAACACCCCGCGTCGGCACCCCGTTCTGGGAAGTCCTGGCTCTTGGAACCGACTCGCTGAACGCCACCCTCAAGCGTTTCTCTCCGTTACGTATCCATGAAATATCCTGCTGTGACGGACGAAGCTTTCTGCTGCGTATTATCCCGTTGTCTTCCGCACTCCCCTGTGATGGCGGGTTTGTTATTATTGCCACGGACAACCGGCCCATGGAGGTCTTGTACGAAAGTTACGAGGAACGGCTAGAAGACAATATCGCAGCATGGTCCGACTCCATCACCTTGTTCAACGCCCTGTTCGATGCGGCCAAGGACTCCACTTTTCTGCTCGATGAATCGGGTATGATTCTGGCGGCCAACCGCTCGGCGCAAAAACAGAATGCCCGGTCCGAACAACGCCTCACTGGCAATGACTGCAAAATTCTCTTCGGCAAACGGTTCCACGCCCCGTTGCGCAACGCCATGCATGTCCTGAAGAACAAGGAACGGTGGACCAAAAACGTCGTTGCCATCGATGGCGAAGGCGACGGATACCCGGCTGAAGTGACCCTGCGCAAAATATCCTTCCAGAACTACGCACTGTTTCAGTTGAACCTGCACGACCTGACTGCGCACGTGGAACTCGAAGAAGATTTGCAGGAGAAAGAAGCACAGGTACTGGAAAAGGAAATAGCCCTGAAACAGGTTATTCAGTCAGTGGAAGCGGAACGCAAAGAGCTTCGTGAGCAACTGACCGATCAGGTAAAAAAACAAATGCTTCCGGCCCTTGAGCGCATCACGAATTCAGACACAGCCGAGGTGCGCGAGAGCTACAAGACCGTCATCGAAGATCAACTGGTGGACATGGCCAACGATCCATCAGGTGAATTTGACTCCGACTTATTGCGACTCTCCCCGCGTGAAATGGAAGTCTGTCAGTTGATTCAGCTTGGTCGTAGCGGCAAGGAAATCGCCAATCTGCTCAACATGTCATTTGAGACCGTGCAGACCCACCGCAAGAACATCAGGCGAAAACTCGACCTCCAGGGCAAAAAAGTCTCCCTTTTCAGCTACCTTCGTCAAAAACCCTCCCTGATTTAGATTTCGGGTATACCTGAGTACCCGAAACATACCCTACCAGCCCCCTTGCAGGGTATGGTTAATCCTGCTTTCATACTCCCGAAAGCAATTTCAACCACACCCAAAGCAACATGAGTATCGAAAACAAATGGTGTTTTACGCATATTGCTGACCTTGTCCTTGTCGCCATACCAGTTATGGCTGTTTTGATACTCGGACTATTCATCGTTTCCTCAAAAGGAGTACAGGTGAACAACACCCATCTGAAGCGTGGACAATTCATAACCATGCCTCGCAACTGCTATCTCATAATCCCATAGGAGACATCATGAAAAAAGCTATTCGTATGCTGGCCGTTCTCGCGGTCACGGTCTGTATTTTTGCCCTTGCTGGTTGTTCTGACGAAGAGGTGGATTCCCTCACCCGCGTCAAAGACAAAGGTGAGATCAGCTTCGCCATGAGCGGTGGGTATCCGCCTTTCAACTTCTACAACGACAGTAATGAGCTGGTCGGTTTCGACGTGGATGTTGCCAGGGAAGTGGCAACCCGTATCGGCGTTGAACTCAAGCCAGTCACCACCGAGTGGAGTGGCATCATCGAAGGACTTCGCTCCGGCGCTTACGACGGCATTCTGGGTAGTATGGCCGTCACCGAACAACGCCTTGAAGTCGTCAACTTTTCCACGCCCTACTACTACTCTGGCGCACAGATGATCATCAAGAAAGGCAGCCCGTATACAGCCCCCGCCGACCTGAAAGGCAAGACCATCGGTGTCGTGACCGGTACCACCTTTGCCAAGGATGCTGAGAAGCTCGGCGCAGGCGACATCAAGCTGTACAAGGATGATACCCATACACTGACCGAACTGGATAGCGGCGTTGTTGATGGCGTCATCACCGACCGTGTTGTCGGCGTTAACGCCAAGAACAGCGGCAAGTTCGACATCAGCCTGCTGGGAATGCCGTTGCGCGGTGAAGACATTGCTGTTGCATTCCGCCAGGGCGACGACACCCTGCTTCAGGAAGTCAACAAGGTCCTCAATGCAATGCACGAAGACGGCACGCTTTCCGAGTTCAGCCGCAAGTGGCTCAACACAGACGTAACCGTCAAGTAACGAAACACCCTTTCATGGCGCGGCGTTTCATGGGGGAGGCGCCGCGCCATTCAATATTCTTTCACAGGACAGGAACATGTACTTTGATTATACGGTACTCGCCAAGTACCTACCTTATTTCCTTCCCGCAGCATGGATGACCATCAAGGTCACGACGCTGGGTATTATCCTGGGCCTCGGCCTGGGGCTTGGGACGTCGTTTCTCCGCATTTCGGAAAGACGACTGCTCAATTTACCAGCACGAGCATATATATACATCATTCGCGGTACACCGCTGCTGTTGCAGTTGCTCTTCATTTACTTCGGACTGCGCAGCGTGGCCGGTCTCGATGCTTTGACTTCGGCCGTTCTTGCGCTCGGTATCCACAACGGCGCATATATCGCTGAGATTTTCCGCGGCGCCATTGTTTCCATTTCCGAAGGACAGATGGAAGCAGCACGAAGCCTGGGTATGCCGTACCAACGCGCCATGCTTCGCATCGTGCTTCCGCAGGCGTTCAAACGGGCGATCCCTTCGCTGGGTAACCAGTTCATTATCGCACTGAAAGACTCGTCGCTCGCCAGCACCATCACCATCAACGAGTTGCTGCTGAAGTCCCAGCAATTGGCTTCTTCCAACTTCATGATGATGGAAATGCTGTTCATCGCCGCCCTTTTCTACCTGCTGTACACTGCAATATTCAGCAAAACCTTCCGCATGATCGAAGCCCGACTCGATGTGGACAACCAACCGGCATAATAATGAATCAAGATCCAGTTATTGAAATATCCGGCCTGAACAAGTGGTTTGGAGACAATCACGTTCTCAAAGGCATTGACCTTGATGTCGAGGACTCGGAAGTGCTCTGCGTCATCGGAGCCAGTGGCTCCGGAAAATCCACCCTGCTCCGTTGCGTCAACTACCTGGAGACCTTTCAGGAAGGCTCAGTCAAGATCAAGGGGTGGGAAGTCACCGGCGACGAGAAGCGCATCAACAAGCTGCGCGCCCGTGTCGGAATGGTATTCCAACACTTCAACCTCTTCCCGCACATGACAGTGCTCGGCAACGTCATCGAAGGGCCGACGCAAGTCCGAGGTATGAAGAAGAAAGATGCCAAGGACCTCGGCCGATTGTTCCTCGAGAAAGTCGGCCTGAGCGACAAGGAAGACGCCTACCCGAACCTGCTTTCAGGTGGACAGAAACAACGTGTAGCCATTGCCCGGGCATTGGCCATGGAGCCGGATGTCATGCTCTTTGACGAACCGACCTCCGCACTTGACCCGGAGTTGGTGGGCGAGGTGCTCACCGTCATGAAGGAACTTGCCGAAGACGGCATGACCATGATGATCGTAACCCACGAGATGGGGTTCGCCCGTGAAGTCGCGGATACCGTGGCTTTCATGGACGAGGGCGTGATCCTCGAAAAGGATGCGCCGTCGGCAATGTTTGATATGCCTGCCGAGCCCCGGACTCAGGAATTCCTGAGTCAGATACTCTAACCAAGGAGACCTTTTGCCAATATTCACGGAACACCAACAGGAAGTCGCGGAAACCCTTCGGGAAAGCGCGTCTAAATCGGACTGGACCAACTGGAAATGGCACATTCGCCATTCCATTAAAACTGTCGATGATTTCGAACGGGTGCTCGGCGTCACCTTCCCAGAGAAGAAGAAACGAATATTCGAGCAGACCGTGCGGAAGTTTCCCATGTCGGTGACCCCGTATTATCTGTCCCTGATCGATCCCGAGGATTACGAAAATGATCCCATTTTCCACCAATCCTTCCCCTCTGCCGAAGAGATGCGGATCGAACGTCACGACATGTCCGACCCTCTGCACGAGGATGAGGACAGTCCGGTACCGGGCATTACTCACCGGTACCCTGACAGGGTCCTGTTTCACATAAGCAACACCTGCTCCATGTACTGCCGCCACTGCACGCGCAAGCGCAAGGTGGGCGACACGGATTCCATCCCGACAATGGGAGACATGGAGGCAGGCCTGGAATACATTCGGAATACGCCACAGATTCGTGACGTGCTCCTGTCCGGCGGTGACCCGCTCATGCTCTCGGATGAAAAGCTGGACTGGATTCTGACCAAGGTTCGCGAAATTGAACATGTCGATGTCGTTCGTATCGGTACGCGCATGCCCGTGGTATTGCCCTACCGCATCACCGACGACCTTGTGAACATGCTCAAAAAGCACCATCCGGTCTGGATCAACACCCACTTCAATCACCCGAGGGAATTGACCGCCTCATCCCGCCGCGCTCTCCAGCGGATGGCTGACGCAGGTATCCCGCTGGGTAACCAGAGCGTACTGCTGGCCGGTGTTAACGACTGCCAGCGACTCATCAAGACTCTCAACCAGAAGCTGGTGAAAAACAGGGTTCGCCCCTACTACATTTACCAGTGTGACCTGTCCGAAGGGCTGACCCACTTCCGCACCCCCATCGGCAAGGGTATCGAAATCATCGAAAGTCTGCGTGGACACACCAGTGGATTTTCGGTTCCCACCTATGTGGTCGATGCACCTGGCGGCGGAGGTAAAATACCGGTCATGCCCAACTATATCGTTTCGTGGGGCACCAATAAAGTGGTTCTCAGAAACTACGAAGGTGTTATCACGACCTACAATGAACCGGCATCCTACGAGCCGAACTATTGTGACCGGGAATGCTCCTCGTGCAACCTCCAGCTCAAGGAGGAAGATGCCGAGGAAAAGGCTGTAGGTATCCAGAAGCTGTTGTCCGATTGGGACGACACCACCAGCCTGACCCCGGAAAACAAAGATCGCCTCGAAAGGAGAGGGGACGACGATGCAGCCTGATCAGGTCAAGAAAATTGACAACTCCATCGTGCAGCACGGTCCGGCAAACGACCGCGTCTACCTGATGAAGCTCAGTCATGACGACCTGCCCGATATCGTCGGAAAAGTGTACGATCTTGGCAGGCAGCATGGCTATACCAAGCTCTTTGCCAAGGTTTCGGCTGATGCTGCACCCCACTTCACCAAGTATGGGTTCGTGGACGAAGCCCGGGTTCCCAACATGTACAAGGGAGAATCCGCAGGCCTGTTCATGTGCAAATATCTGGATCAGGACCGATCGGTTCCGGGCAACATCACCCGCATCTCGGAAGTACTCAACTGTGCCGAGGGGCAGGACACCGTTCCTGCGCCCTCGGGCAGCGAAGTGCGAATCGAACGGCTTCGACTGGGCGATGTGGAAGCCCTGGCTGCTCTGTACGATACGGTCTTCGAGACATACCCGTTTCCCATGCACGACCCGAACTTTGTCCGCGAGTGCATGGAAGATGAGACCGTCTTCTTCGGCATTTACTCCGAAGACAAACTGGTAGCGGCTGCTTCCGCGGAAATGGATACCGACTGGCAGTGTGCCGAGATGACGGACTTCGCCACCCTGCCCGAGTATCGGGGCAATGGCGCTGCCACACATCTGCTGTATCACATGGAGGATGCGCTGGCCGATCTCGACATACACACGTTGTACACCATCGCCAGAGCGGAAAGCTTCGGGATGAACATCGTCTTCTCCCGATGCGGATACACCTTTGGCGGCACCCTGCACAACAACACACAAATTGCCGGGAAACTGGAGAGCATGAATGTCTGGCACAAGCAGATCGGAACTAGGTAAAGGACCACAGTTTCGCCTCGACTTCTACTATTCGACCTGGTGGAACTTACTGCTTATCACTGTCGGCACCCTGATTGTCACCATTGCCATCAAGGGAATAGCTGTACCTCACGGGTTCATTCCGGCTGGAGTTTTCGGCCTGGCGGCGCTGATCTACTATATGACGGATTGGCTGTCGCCAGGCTGGTTGAACTTTCTGTTCAACGCCCCTCTTTTCATCTTCGCATGGTTCAAGGTCAGTCGGCGATTCTTCCTGTACAGCCTATACAGCATCGCATCCACCACGGTATTCTATGAAATGATACCGGTGACGATACCGGTGCAAAACGAACTGTATGCAGCCATTGCCAGTGGTGTAATAACCGGTTTCGGAGCCGGTCTCGTGCTGCGTTCTCTGGGGTCCAACGGCGGTCTCGATGTGGTGGCAGTTTACCTTTATCAACGGTATAATATTGGCATCGGGCGTATCTACCTGATGTTCAATGCCCTGCTGTTCAGCTTCAGTTTGTACCGTCTGTCACCAGACCTTGTGATCGCATCTCTGATCATGGCCTTCATTACGTCGGTATTGGTGGAGCAGACGCTTTCCCTCTTCAACCAGAGGAAGGTCGTCTTCATCGTCTCCAACAAGGCGGACGAGATAAGCGATGACATTTTATACCAATTGCGGCAGAGCGCCACGTTTCTCAAGGGATTTGGGGCATACTCGCGGCAGGAACGTAATGTACTGATGACTGTGGTCAACAACCTGCAGCTCAAGAAGCTTGAAGAAATCACCTTCAATCACGATGAAAATGCGCTGTTCATAGTGGAAAACACGTTCTCGGTTATCGGTTCGAGTTTTTCCAGAAGAAAAATCTACTAGCCAGGCTGAGAGTTATGGCATCGCAGGAATAAATCCTTTAGAATGATGCAAAGAATCAAGGAGCCTGGAATATGAATGACGGACAGCTGAATAATCGATTGAAAGATGAAACACTGCTTGCAGAGATCGTCGCGAGTTTGCCTGTGGCCGAAGCCGATGATAATGCACCCTTCAGGCTCAAGGTAATGACCGAAGCTTTGAAATGGGCGCAAACTGCGCATGCGCAGGACATCACCCTGGCTCTGGGGCCCATGCCAAAAGCCTCGGATTCAGCCATTGTCCTGCGCGAACTGGAAAAGCGGGAGGACTACCGGGCATTTCAGCAGTGGTGGATCAACAATCTGGGCGAAAAGCCCATTGAGATTGAACGCTACATGGATTGGATCGAAGCAATCCGACTCCTGATTCGCAAAGTGGATGAGCAGTCCAAAGAGAATTAATCGAAACCGGCCCGTTAGCGGGTCGGTTTTTTTATACCCACTCCCCCTCCCCTGTCCCATACATCATGGGCAACATTCGCATTTTTTATTTAAGCAGCAAAAGTCCCAAGAGCTGTGGCTCCTTCCCTATAACCGCGTTTACGCAAATAGTAATCCATGCTATGAGCCGATGATTCATCTTTAAAAAGGGTTTCCGCATGAACGGATTGTTCCAATCTGCACTGGTGCTATGCATGATATGTCTTCTGACAGGGGTTTGTCCCCTTTCGGCACGGGCCGCAGAAGAACCCATTTTGATCGCATCCATCTTTGCCCATACGGGATTGGCATCCGAGGAAAATTCGCCCAACTATCTCATGGCGAGACTGGCTGCCAAGGCTGTCAACGAGCAGGGAGGTGTATTGGGACGACCAATCAAACTCATGGAAATAGATAACAAGAGCACGGCAATAGGCTCTTATCAGGCTGCCAGAAAGGCGGTGGAGATGAAAGTATCTGCTGTTGTGGGACCGTCCTGAAGTTCACATGCCATGATCATGGCCCCTGTTCTTCAAACCGCCGGTATTCCCATGGTGGGCGCTACGACGACTGCTCCACGCGTCACAGAGGTCGGCAACTATATTTTCCGGGCTTGCTATACCAATAGCACCCAGGCTGAAGCGCTGGCCCAGTTCGCAACAGACGATCTCTCGGCCCGAACAGCAGCCATTATGGTCATTGCAGGCGATGAATACAGCGAAGACCTTGCAGCGGTCTTCCAAAAAGCGTTTCGCGAATTGGGAGGCAGAGTTCTGTTGAAGGAATCCTACCTGCTCAGTTCCATGGATTTTTCGCAACAACTGGCAACGATAAGAGAAGCGGCCCCTGACCTTGTTTTCACTCCCGGATTTGCTCGGGATTCAGGGATGATATTGGTACAGGCCCGAAAAATGGGACTTGCCATGCCTTTTCTTGGCGGAGATGGATGGACAGCTCTTGAACAGTATCCGTACATCGGCGAGTTGAAGGGAGAAAACTATTACGTTTCCCATTGGCATCCGTCCGACGAATCTTCGGCAAGCAAGGCCTTTGTGGCTTACATCCAAAAAGAGCTCGGCCCGGCAGCCATGCAGCACATCGATGCAGGCAACCCTCTGGCATACGACGCCCTTTCGTTGATTGTCGACGCCATTCGACGGGCTGGTTCAAGTCATCCCGACGCCATCAGGGACGCTTTGGAGCAAACGGAGAACTTTCCCGGCGTGACCGGCAATATCACCTTCGGAGGACTCCGCAACCCAAGAAAATCAATCGTTATTTTGAGTATTTCTGGAAAGAAAAATCTCTTTGTAAAAAAGATATCGCCACGACAATGACCAGCTTATCTTCAAAGATCCAAAACACATTGCTGGCGACCATGCTCGCCATAACCGCTATTTTTCTGGCTATCGGCATCCCTATTCAGGTGACAATGACCCAGAACAGCACGGACCTTATCTGCTTTTCGCTGGATGCCATTGCCCGACGCGACAACGACAATCTGGCCAACGAACTCTTTGAAAACCGGAACGCCGCCATCACCCTGCGGCTCAACGAGATACTCCATACACACAAGGTATTGGGAGTGGCGCTGTACGATGAACAAGGGCATTTGCTGGAATTTGCCATCGATGGACTCACCCCCCCGGCCAGACTGGCGGAGCCAAAATATCCCCATGACCGCCACTACTGTCAGACTGCCGAAAACGGCCTGATTTTCGTCAAACCCATTCGAGCCATGGGATCGTCGCTGGGCTGGCTGTGGATTGCCTATGACATGAGCGCAATAAACCGCCAGATTGCCATCTACTATTTGTTTTTCGGCGGCCTGCTGTCCCTTTCAATCGGCTGCATGTTCGTCCTGGTCCGCTGGCGCACCAGAAAATTCATCATCGCTCCATTACAGGAGTTGGTATCCGTCATGGAGGACACTCGCGCCGGAGCATCACTCCCGCATGCAACGCTCACCAATCCGGCTGATGAAGTTGCCCGTCTGTACAAGACATTTAACGACATGTCTCAACGCCTCTATGCCTCCTATACGGAACTGAACCACAAAAACGCACAATTGCAGACAGTACTTGAAGAAAAGGAAAGAAAAGCACTGGAGCTTGAAGAGAGCGAGGCCCGCTTTCGAACGATTGTCAGCCAGGCACCCGTGGGGATTCTGCTATTCGACAATGAGGGCACCATCGTAGAAATCAATGAACATTTTGCCGACATAATGGGTGCTCCAGGCATGGAGCATATCCTTGGCATCAATATGATTCGGGATGTTCAGGACAAGGGCGTGGTTGAATGTGTCCGGGAGGCCATAGAAACCGGCAGCGCATTTTACGAAAACTACTACACCTCCATCAGCGGTCGGAAAACCGTCTACGTTCGGGTCAACCTTCTGCGAATCAACAAGGACCTGCTGTGTGGTGTATTCGAGGATTTAACCAAGCAGCGAGAGATGCTCAAAGCCCTGACCGAAAGCGAAAAAAGCCTCGCCAGTCTCAACAAAAGCCTGGAAGATACGGTACAGGAACGAACAAAAGAGCTGACCAGACAGACGAATGATCTGAAGAAGGCCAACATTCGACTCAAGGAACTGGATACGCTGAAAACATCGTTTCTCTCGTCAGTTTCCCACGAACTGCGCACTCCCCTCACGTCCATCCTCGGCTTCGCCAAAATCACCCTGAAACAGTTCAAGCGTCATATCCACCCGTTTATCGTCGACTCGACAAGCGCCATGACCAAGGCCGAGGCCATTGAGAGTAACCTGACCATCATAGGTCGAGAGGGCGAACGGCTGTCACGGCTGGTCAACGACGTACTCGACATGGCCCGTATCGAATCAGGACGAATGCCATGGAATGACGCCCTCACCAGCCCCACCCAGGTGGTGGAAAACGTCATTTCCGCAGCTTCCGGCGATTTCCAGAATAGCAAGATCAGCCTGAAGACCGATATACAACCCGCCATGCCGGACATCGTCATCGATCCTGACAAGCTGTTTCAGGTTATCCGCAATCTCCTGCATAACGCCATGAAGTTTACTGAAGAAGGAAGCGTCACGGTCACTGCACGCAATCTCGTTGAGGAAGACGTCATCGAAATCCGTGTTCAGGATACAGGGGCGGGCATTGCTCCGGCGGATATCGATTCCATTTTCGACAAGTTCCACCAGATAGCCAATACATCCGACGAACTGGCAAAGCCCAAAGGCTCAGGACTGGGGTTGTCCATATCCCGCCAGATAGTGGAGCATTATCGCGGTACCATCTGGGTCGAATCCACTCCTGGACAGGGGGCTACATTCATAGTCCACCTTCCGGTCCGGTAGAATATCAGAGCGATATTATTCATTTGCAATCATCAAGTTGCACCTTTTCGGAAGAATAGAATTAAATCACCGTACAGATATAATACCCACGAACTTTATTGTGGGCTACGTTAGTATGCAAACTCCACAGGCAGCTTTGATTAAACTGCAACAGAGGTAGAAATGCTGAACAATACTAGCGTGAAAATGAAGACCATCATGACAGCTCTTGCCGGCCCCCTCCTGATCGCCTTGATCATGGGGACGATGGAAATCATGACTATCGACAAGAAAGCGGAAGAAATCATACTCAAGCAAAGCAGGGCCATCGTGCTCATGGCGGAAGCGGCACGGGAAGAAATGAGCGCCAAGCTCGATTCCGGTGTCATTCGCCCTCTGGAGGAAATTCCCGAGGACAAGATTCTTGATGCCGTTCCGGTCATCGTAGCCATTCGCATGGCCATGCAGAACGCGGACAAGGCAGGGTACTCATTCCGTGTCCCCAAGGTTTCACCACGTAACCCGGACAACACCCCCACTCCCCTGGAAGGGAAGGTCCTCGCCGAGATGAAAGAGACCAACAAGGATGAAATTACCATCTACGGTGAAAATAACATTCGCTATTTCAAAGCCATTCGGCTGACCAAGGAGTGTCTGTACTGTCACGGTGATCCCGCAGGAGAAAAGGATGTGACCGGCGGGACCAAGGAAGGCTGGAAAGTCGGTGAAATTCACGGCGCCTTCGAGATTATCAGCTCGTTGGATGCGGCCAAGAAGGAAACCATGAACGCCGCCATATCCGTTTCGTTGTGGACAGCACTGATTCTGGCAATCATCGCCGGATTGGTGACCTGGATCATGCGATCAACGGTTGTCCTGCCCCTCCTGAAAATCACCACACTCACCGAGTCCATGTCACAGGGACGTTTTTCCGGCGGAATCCCCAAGCCTTCCAATGATGAAATAGGTAAGGTTGGCAAGGCATTGAACATCATGATCAGCAGCCTGTCGTCGGTCATCAGAACCGTTTCGCAGGCTGCGGAAGCCGTCCACTCCAGCAGTAGCGAGTTATCGGAAGCTGCCGATAACGTAGCTGATGGTGCTGCATTCCAGGCTGCGCAGGTCGAAGAAGTCTCTGCCAGCATGGAAAGTATCGCCGACAGCATCAGGAGCAATGCCAAGAATCTGGAATCCACCAGAGAAATAGCCGTTCAGGCCGCCAAAAACGCCGAAGAGAGCGGCGAAGCGGTCCGAGCCGGACTCAGTGCGCTCAAGGAAATCGCCGGGCGCGTTCAGGTCATCGAAGAAATTGCAAGACAAACCAACCTTCTCGCACTCAATGCCGCCATTGAAGCGGCCCGCGCCGGTGAACACGGCAAGGGGTTCGCGGTTGTGGCATCCGAGGTACGCAAGCTGGCCGAACGAAGCGGAAACGCCGCCCTTGAGATCATTAACATCTCCGAGTCAAGCGGAGAGGTTGCAGACAGAGCCGGTAATCAACTGGCAAGACTCGTCCCGGAAATTCAGCGTACAGCAGAGTTGATCGAAGAAATTGCCGAGGCAAGCTCTGCTCAGGATTCCAATGCCCGTCAGGTCAATGAATCCATACAGAATCTTGGTGAAGTCATTCATCGCAATGCAACGGCAGCCGAGGAGATTGCCTCCACAACGCAATCGCTGACATCCAAGGCCAAGGAGCTAACCGACGCAACAGACTTCTTCGATGTTGATGGCGAGCCCGTGCTCGCAATAGGCGAGCTATGTGATAACGAGCTTGCAGATAAGTAACCCTCGCAGCAGAGGTGGAGCGTGGCAATGGAGGTCGGAGCAGATTTTTTTTGATGCTTCGACCTCCTATCTTTAATAAGAACCATAATTACAGCATACTACAATACAAAACCCATCCAATGGATTTACCCTTGGGCATCCGGGCGAGTCAGGCTATGCTTTCACCATGACATGGAAAACAACACACCTTCTCCCCTGCGTCCTGTTGTGGATTTTGGTCTGCTCAGCCCCCGTGCTGGCAGAGGATGGCCGCACGCAGGTGCTCTACCTCAACTCCTATCAGAATGGGTATGCGTGGTCTGATCACATACTGGAAGGGATTCGTTCAGCATTTCGTGACAGCCAGTATGTTGTGGATCTGCAAGTCGAATATATGGATGCCAAAAAGCATCCCGAGCCCGAAAACAGAGAGATTCTGAGGCAGCTGTTCGAGAGTAAATTCCGCTCCACCAAGTTTGATGCCATCATCTGCTCCGACAACGACGCATTCCAGTTCATGCTGGCTCACCATGACCGGTTGTTTCCGTCGGTTCCGGTCATTTTCTGCGGTGTCAACGATTTCGACCCGCAACAACTGGCCGCCCATGACCTCTTTACTGGGGTCGTGGAAGAACTCGACATCAGCTATAATCTGGACCTTGCCCTGACTATCAATCCCGAGAAGAAACGGGTTGTGGTAGTCAGCGACTCTTCTCTCAGTTCCAGCGCCATTGTCGCTCAGATCAAAAAAGCCATGCCTGACTTTGATCACCGCTTGTCGTTTGATTTTTGGGAAAATCTGCCGCTGGACGAACTGTTGGAGAAAAGCCGATCCATGCCCGAAGACAGCTTTCTCTTCTTTGTCCCCTTTTATATCGAGCGAGGGGGTAAGTATCTTTCTGCCGCCGATGTGGTTGAAGCCCTGTACGCCAATGCCAATGTCCCCATTTACGGAGCGTGGAGCTTCCTGCTGGGACACGGCATAGTGGGCGGACGACTGCTGGACGGAAGAACCCATGGCAAGGCGACAGCTGGGATGGTCCTCGACATACTGGATGGTAAACCTGTTCCCAACCTGCTCACCACGGCTGACGAAGAATCCCCGATCACCTTTGACTGGAAGGTACTTGAACGCTTCGAGCTCACCCATGCTTCGCTGCCGGAAAACGCCGTATTCATCAATCAGCCGGAACCCACCTATCGCTTTGAAAAAGGTGTTGTCTGGACCGCACTGGCTCTGCTTTTCCTGCTGACCGCATTCACGGTCTTCCTGGTTGCCAGCCGAACCCGCGCCATTCGTGCAGAACAGGAGCTGGCCCTGTCGCGCAAGATGCTCAGATCGATCATCGACACCATGCCGCAGCTCATCTACTGGAAAGATCTGAACAGCCGATTCGTCGGTGCCAACCGTCGATTCGCGGATTTCTTCAATCTGTCGGATGCCGAGTCGGTCCAGGGCAAGAGCAACCGCGATCTGCTCAAGGGGGAGTCCATTTCACGCGAGGGCGAACGGCTGGACCAGAAGGTCATTGAAAGCAACGCACCTGTACTCCACGAAATCATCGACCATGACGGGCCGAGCGAGCAGGATGTCATTTTCGAAATCAACAAGGTACCCCTCCACGATGACAACGGGCAAGTCACCGGCATTCTCACGACAGCCGAAGACATCACGGCCCGCGTTCAACTGGAGCGCCAACTCATGCAGTCCCAGAAACTTGAGGCCATCGGCACGTTCGTCGGCGGGATTGCGCACGATTTCAACAACCTGCTGACAACGATCATCAACTCCACAGAGCTGGCGCTCATGGACGCCAACGGCCCTGTTGCCGAAGACGTACATCGTGCCAAGGCCGCCGCAGAGCATGGCAGTCGACTGGTCGGGCAAATTCTGACCTATGCCCGCCCTTCCAATGAAGGCACCGTGCTTGTGGCCCCGTCCGCTCCGGTGAACGAAGCACTGGACCTGATCAGCCACATGCTGCCCGACAATATCCAGTTGCATGTGACCATCCCTGCAGACCTCGGCACCGGCATGGCCGATCCAGCCCATTTGCAGCAAATCCTCATGAACCTGTGTACCAACAGTATCCACGCCATGCGCGCCCAGGGCGGCGAACTCCACGTATCAATGGACGTAGTTGCTCCGGAGGGTGCGGACAGGTCTCTCTGGTTGCGGGTGCATGATACTGGTCCCGGCATTCCCGACACAGTAATGGAGCGTATCTTCGACCCCTTCTTCACCACCAAGGACAAGCAGGAAGGAACCGGCCTCGGGCTGGCCATCGTACATGGCATCGTGCAGGTTCATGGAGGCGACATCTCCCTGTCCAGCCAACCGGGGGAAACGATCTTCGAAATCCACCTTCCCTTCCCTGCCGGTCAGGGAGAAGAAATTGGGAGAGCTTTGGCAGATACCAACGGCATTGAACATATCCTGTTCGTGGAAGACGATCCCGAGCAATTGAATCTCATCCCCCGCTCATTGCGCCGCATGGGATATACGGTGACAACGGCGGCAGGTGGGCAGGAAGCCCTTGATCTGGTCATGGGGGGTGCGGTGTTTGATATCGTCGTCACCGACTTTGATATGCCAGGCCACAACGGTGTGGAGCTG
The DNA here is from genome assembly GCF_900217235.1 of Pseudodesulfovibrio profundus. Taxonomy (NCBI): domain Bacteria; kingdom Pseudomonadati; phylum Thermodesulfobacteriota; class Desulfovibrionia; order Desulfovibrionales; family Desulfovibrionaceae; genus Pseudodesulfovibrio; species Pseudodesulfovibrio profundus. The sequence goes on from NZ_LT907975.1 coordinate 1,432,644, forward strand.
AGTCGTACGTTGCACCAGCTACACCCGCAGTGGCCGGTGATTCTGGTATCCGGCGGGAGGGATGCCCTCTCTGCGGCCCAAGGTGAGCGCGGGATTGCGCAAATCGTGGTGAAACCGTATACGGGCTCCTCGCTGGCAGCGGCCATCCGCGAAACGTTAGGCCAGACCAGCGTGAAGGAAGAAGCACAAGAATGGCAAATATACTGATCATAGACGACGACACCCGGCTCAACCAGACCCTGATCCGTATCATGGAGCGCATGGGCCATCATGCTGATGGCGCGCACACCCTTGCGGCGGCACGGGAGCTGTTGTCTACCAATCAGTATTCACTGGTCTTTCTTGATGTGCGCCTGCCTGACGGCAACGGGCTGGAGGCACTGCCCAAGGTGCTGGAGCAACCGTGCAGGCCCGAAGTGGTCATCCTGACCGGCAACGGCGACCCTGACGGAGCGGAACTCGCCATTCAAGGCGGTGCGTGGGACTATCTGCTCAAGCCATCTTCGGTCAAACAGACCATGCTCTGCGTCGAGCGTGCCCTGAAATATCATGACCGGAAAACCCAGGCGCCGCCCGCAGAGAGTCTGGACCTCAGCCGCATTGTGGGCCTGAGTCCCAAGATGGAAATCTGCTACGAGCAGATCGGCTTGGCGGCCCGTTCGGCGACCAACGTGTTGATCACCGGGGAAACCGGCACCGGAAAGGAACTGGTAGCCCAAACCATTCATGCCAACAGCAAACGCAAGCACGGTAATTTCGTTCCCGTGGACTGTGCATCCCTGAACAAGGGGCTGGTGGAAAGCACGCTGTTCGGGCACAAGCGCGGCACCTTTACCGGAGCAGATCAGGATCGCAAGGGCCTTGTCCGCGTGGCCGACAAGGGGACCCTGTTTCTTGATGAAGTGGGCGACATGGACCTGCCGATCCAGAAAACTTTTTTGCGCGTGCTTCAGGAACGACGATTTCGTCCGGTTGGTGAAACGCGAGAGATCGAGAGCGATTTCCGCCTCATTGCAGCCACCAACCGCAACCTCGATGAGGATGTGGAACAGGAACGTTTCCGCAAGGACTTGCTCTACCGCCTCAAGACCATCCATATCCAGTTGCCCCCATTGCGGGAAAGGGACGGCGACATCCGGCTGCTGGCCCTGTTTCGCATCAACCAGCTCAATCGCGAATATGAGCGCACCATAACGCTTGCGCCCGAGACATTCGAGGCGCTCTCCGCCTATAACTGGCCCGGGAATATCCGTGAGCTCTTCGCGGCCATGGAAACCGCGTTCTTCAAGGCCGAAGGTATGTCGCAGATCATTCCGCGCCACCTCCCGGCCCGTATGCGTGTGGCTGCTACCCGTGCACAGGTGGAAAGCAGCGCACCGACGCAGGAATCGACTGAATCCGCTCCACTGACCTCGGGCATGAGCGCTGTCCAGAACCACACCACCCTCAAGGATTACAAGCAGGAAATGGAACGCCATTATCTTGAGGAGCTGTGCACACACGCCGACGGCAACATGAAGTTAATGGTTGAAATATCCGGCTGTTCCCAGTCGCACCTTTATTCACTACTCAAGAAGGCAGGGATATCCCTCAAGTGATTCCTGATTTTTCTGAAAAATCAAAAAACACACCTAATACATAATAAAGACTGACTTTTTACAACAAGTCAGTCTTTTCTTTTTCTATCCACCGGCGCAACAGTGCTGCCTCAAATCAGATAAAGTGCATAATTTTAGACACTTAAACACAGGGCGACATTTTTCTGATTTTCCAGAAAAGAAATCGTCTGTCTGTAATAACAGACACCTCTTATTCAAGTTAAATGCTTGAAATTAAAGCAGATTAATTTGGCACGATACTTGGTAATAGCACGTCGGACCTCAGAGCGCCTCTCCACGAAGCCCGCAAACTTCATACGGGAGGCGACGGGTGGCGTCCCGTGCTCACCTCCTTGTCCACGGGACGCCACTCCGATCAGCCAATAATGGCGTGTCGGTTGGGTTGCGAACGTCCGGTACGGAAGCCCGATACGCTATTACATAAACACCAGCACTGGAGACTCTATGTCCATCTTTGCACTCGCACTTCTGGCGCTGGCGCCTATAGTGCTCGTTCTTGTTCTTATGGTCGGCATGCGGTGGCCCGCCACCAAAGCGATGCCACTGACCTGGCTCGTGGCCGCCTGTCTGGCGGCAGCGGTCTGGAAAATGGACCCCATGCTCATCGCCGCCTCCACACTCAGCGGCTTTGGCAGCGCCATCAACGTTCTGATCATCGTTTTCGGCGCTATCCTCATTCTCTACACCCTTCGTGAATCCGGGGCCATGGAGACCATCAGCGCCGGTTTCTACGGCATTTCGGCAGACCGCCGGATTCAGACCATTATCATTGCCTTCATGTTCGGCGCCTTCATTGAAGGATCGGCCGGATTCGGCACGCCTGCGGCCATTGCCGCGCCGCTGCTGCTCGGACTGGGATTCCCGGCCATGGCCGCTGTGGTCGTCTGTCTGGTTCTCAACAGCTTCCCGGTCACCTTCGGTGCTGTTGGAACACCTGTCTGGTTTGGGCTGAAAAACCTGCGCCAGCAAGTGAATCAGGATACCATTGAAGGCGTCAGCGGACTCGGCACCGCCGGTTTCGACATCTTCCTTCAGCACATCGCGCAATGGTCCACCCTGCTCCATGCGGTCATGATCTACATGCTGCCGCTGCTCACGGTCTGTTTCCTGACCGGCGTGTTCGGCAAAAACAAATCATGGCGTGAAGGCCTGGGCGTCTGGAAGTTTTCCTTCTTCGCTTCCACCGTCTTCTTCGTGCCTTACGCAGCCACAGCCTTTGCCTTTGGTGAAGAATTCCCGGCCCTGCTAGGCGGACTGGCCGGACTGGCCATCATCATCTTCGCTGCACAGCGCGGATTCCTGCTGCCCAAGGAAGACTGGGACTTTGCCGACAGAGATCAGTGGAGCGCCGACTGGGTTGGTTCCATCCCCTCCGGCACGTCTGACCTCAAACAACACATGAGCCAGTTTCAGGCATGGCTGCCTTACTTCCTGATTGCCGGATTGCTGGTTCTCACTCGCCTCAGCTCACTGCCCTTCAAAGAGATGCTCAACTCAGTGGCATTCAGCTGGAACAGCATTCTCGGGTATGACACCGTTAATTTCACCATGAAGCCCCTCTACCTGCCGGGTATCATTCCCTTCACGCTGGTCGCCATCCTGACCGCTTTCCTGCACCGCATGGAAGTCGGCAAGGTCACCAAGGCGTGGGGCGATGCATTCAAGGCGCTGAAGAATCCGACCATTGCGATGTTTTTTGCCGTTGCCATGGTTGAAATCTTCAAGCAGTCCGGCAACAACCCTCAGCAGTACCTCTCCATGCCCCTGACCATGGCCGATGCCTCGGCAGCCATGGTGGGTGATGTGTGGCCCGCCTTCGCCGCTTTTGTCGGCGCGCTCGGCTCCTTCATCACCGGGTCCGCAACGGTCTCAAACCTCCTGTTTGCGGAATTCCAGTACGGCGTGGCCTCCACCATCCACATGAACCCCGAAGTCATCGTCGCCCTCCAGGCGGTCGGCGGCGCCATGGGCAACATGATCTGCGTGCACAACATCGTGGCCGCGTCCGCCACAGTCGGCCTCATCGGGATGGAAGGGATGATCCTCAGGCGCACCTTCCCGCCGCTGCTGGCATACGGTGCCACCGTTGGTCTGGCAGGCGCACTGCTCATTTTCGTCATCCTCTAGCTGAACGAGTCCCGCAAGGGATTCACCAAAGAAAACCCCCTGACCATCAAATGGTCAGGGGGTTTTCTTTTACATCTGTTCTGTCCGCATCAACTACGGCTGCAGACTATGTACTTCCATTATCCGAGAGAAGCGCGGGCTTCCTTGACTCGTGCAATGACGTAGTCCTTGATTTCCGGCTCTTCCACATCAAAACAATGACCGTCTTCACCCAGCAGGCCGCCGGGAACAATGTCGCCCAACTCCTCGGGATCAGTGATCAGGTCACCGTAAAAACACACCGACAGCCAGCGATCAGACGGATCGTCATCAATGACATCCACCATGACAAACAGCGGGCGCTTGGTTTCCGATGCCTTCATACCACGCATGGAGTAGGTGATGCCGGGACGGGCATTGAACTGTATTTGCGTGTCATCCATGGTTTCAAGCAATGCCTTGAGTTCCACGAACACATCTTTCACCTGGGCCGGATCTTCGGTCCACTGCGCGACAAAATCATTGAGTTCCATTGATCGTATTCCTTGTATCGGGCTGACTTCGGGCAGGGATGCCTGCCGATGCAGATATGAAACAGTTCCCGAAGAGGCTACTCTTCGGGAACTGGTATAATTAGCCTTTCTTGACGACAGAAGTCTTGAGCATCATGGAGCCAAAACCCGGGATCTTGCAGGCAATATCATGAATTCCGTCTTCTGGTTCGACCAGACGGATGTTCTTGACCTTGGTTCCTTTCTTGATGGCCTGGGATGCGCCCTTGACCTTGAGGTCCTGCATGACGATGACAGTATCACCATCCACAAGAACATTGCCATTGACGTCCTTGTAGACTTTTTCAGCCGTGTCCTCTGCCTGAAACTCATGGCTGCACTCGGGACAAATCAGAATGCTGCCGTCAGAATATACGTACTCGGAGCCACACTCCGGGCAATTCGGCAAGTTTTCCATAACTCTCCAACCTGTGGTTTATAGGAATTGATTATGCAGAGCAGGAGACTCCACCAAAATGCCGCATTGATCAAGTGGTTATTCATTTATGGCCGTTAACCGGCAAACGCCTGTACCATATCCTTCCTGATCGCTTCCACGATCGATTCCATACCAGCATGGTTGATAGTAATCGCGGATTTTCGTTCATCGCACGACATCTCATATGCATTGGGATGGGGTTTACCTGTTGTCAAAAACAGAAAACGGTGAGTATCCCTCAAGCTCTTGAAAACCCTTTGATTCTGCTGGAGCCTGTTTGCCGACATATTGCCATCCGAAACCAGAATAACATTACGCATCAGGTCATCGACAAAGGTGACCTTTTTGTTTTCCTCTTTGGAATACTTGTTGGGGAGATTCCTCTGTTGACCGCGCAACCCCAAAACCAGATCACGATTCTTGGCAACACCCTCATCCTGGTTACGATTCCAGCCAATGTCCTGCTTTATCTCTATGATGGAAAAAACCACATCATCCTTGACTAGCGCGATATCAGGCTGACCCCTCTTCCGCCCTTGTGTGAAGCACTGGTTCACATATATTTCCACATCCTTGAATTTGTCGGCAAAGTAGTCGGCAAACAAATCTTCAGTGGCGCTGGATATACAACTGCTTGTACCCCTGACAATCCTTTTGCTCGCATAGTGTGGGCTGCGTGCTTCCTCATACAAATCAATAATACGGTGAACCAATTGCTCTTCTGTCATTTTCTTCTCCAAATCAGATTCAAAGTACTCCCCCGTCAACACGAATAAAACGGTTTTCCAATATGCTATTTACGATTGACTGGCAATCTTCAATTCAGGACAGGCTGCTAGCATTTGCCATTCGAGATCACGGCATGATGAATGAGCGAAATATCAAACAGAAAAAGGACACCAGCCATCAGGCCGGTGTCCTTGTTATTCACACTCGTTGCGGTGACAGGTGCACCGCTCTACTTCGACTAACGACTATGCCTGCTTGAGCTTGGTAATAAGACCGTCCAGCTCTGTAGTCATGCCCGCCAGCTCGTTGATGGCCTGACTGGAGTCGGCCATGATGTTTGCGGTTTCATTGGAGATACGGTTGACTTCATCCACGGAACGGCTGATCTGCTCGCTGACCGAGGACTGCTCCTCGGAAGCGGTGGCAATGATGCTGACGCGATCCGCAGTGGTATGCACGATGGATACAATCTCATCCAGAGATTCACCGGCATCCTCTGCCAGAGAAGAGCTTCGAGTCACCGCATCAGCCGCCAGATCCATGCTGTCTATGCTGTTGCGGGTCCCATTCTGGATCATGCCCACGTACTCTTCGACGTCCTTGGTGGCATCGATGGTCTTTTCAGCCAGTTTGCGAACCTCGTCGGCAACAACGGCGAATCCACGTCCGGCGTCACCGGCGCGGGCTGCCTCGATGGCTGCATTGAGCGCCAACAGGTTGGTCTGGTCGGCAATGTCATTGATCACTTCCATGATCTTGCCAATGCCATCGGCTTTCTGGCCAAGCCCTGCAAGCAGTCCCTTCACTTCATCGGTCCGGGTATTCACTTCATTGATGGCTTCAACCAGCGAAGAGACCACCTCGGATCCCTGTCTGGCCTGCTCGCGGGCGCCTTCTGCTCTTTCCGCAGCCAACGATGCATTTCTCGCCACTTCCAGCACCGAAACATTCATCTGCTCCATGGCCGTGGCAACTTCCGAAGCCATCTCGCTCTGAGAGCCAGCGCCTTCACTTGCACTGTGGACCTGACTGGAAAGCGCATCGGAAGACGACGTAATCCGATTGACGATTCCCTCAAGGGCCTCGGCTGCCTGCAGCATACCATCACGCTTGGCGGATTCTGCAGCGTTCTTGGCTTCCTCGGCTTCCTGGGTCGCAATCTTTGCGGCTTCGGCCTGCTCTCCTGCTTCTCGGGTCTTTTGCTCGGCGGTTTCGATCATCTCCACAAGGTTGGCGATCATCTTGCGCAAACCATCGGCCAAGAGACCAATTTCGTCCTTCTGGTGGATGTCGACATCCGTTTGCAGGTCGCCCTCTGCCACGGCTTCGGCCGAAGCAACAATCCGCTTCAACGGACGAACGATATTGCCAGCCACAAAGAAGATAATCAGGCCGATGATGATCAGTGCAACCGTTCCCATGGCTGCATTGATAAACATGATGGCACGGGCTTCCTGCGTCACGCTGTCCATGGGGACGTTGACGCCGAACATCCACTTCACGCCGGTTCCGGCCAACTCAAACGGAACAAAAATATAGAATGTATCCTTACCGGTGACTGCCGAGGTGGAGCGAAACTGTAAATCCGAACCTTGCTTAATGGCTTCAGCCAGTTTCTCTTCCATGGCCCCATCAAAAAAATTGAAAACATCATCACCGATAATTTCAGACTTGGGATGAGCGATCATTTTCCCCTGATCACTGATCACAAACCCGTACCCGGAACCAAACAACGAAGCATCGCTGACGATATCCTGCATGCCATCCAAAATGATATCGGCCCCGGCAACGCCGAATACCTCATTCTTTCCAATGAGCGGCACGCTGACACTGACCCTCATGAGGTCCCTGCCATTCCAGTTCACCTTTGTAGGCGCTGTAAGGTAGTTTTGCTGGGTTTCAAAAGGCACACGGTAGAAATCACCTGCTTCGCCTTCTTCCGCATAACCTTTGACGGCCTCTCCCACTATTTCGCCATCCTTGCGAAACCAGCGGGGAATGAACCGGCCTGTTTCGTCGTGCATGGGTTCGTCGGCAAACGCTCCATCCACTCCTTCGAACCCATTCTTTTTCCAGACCATCCAGATGCCGTCCAGATGCGGGCTGTTGCGGATAATCGCCTTCATCATGCTTGTGGCCTGATCACGCGCAAAGAAGCCGGAGACCTCCTTGGCGCCACCCATCAAGGATGCCAGAGTTCGCGCACTCTCCATCGCCTTATCTACGGATACACCGATCTGCATGCCGTATTCCCGAGCCTCAGCCGTAGCCAGTTTCTCGGCGTCCAGTTTGAACGTTTCGATCATGCGCATGCCGGTAATCGTCATAGTTGCTACAAAGACAATCACCACCGCCGTACAGATCGGAATAAGAATCTTATTCCGCATGCTCATATTCTTAAACAAAACCAACCCCCATTAGTTTTTTTCGCAATAACAATTGGCCTTTCAGTGAGTTGCGCCAACCCGGTCAAGACCAAGGCGCAATTCTTATCACAAAAGTGTGACAAGCAAAACCAGAACAGATATATAGAATTATATCAAGAGTTTATTGAGCACTGATTGTCGTTTTATGCACAGCCAACAATCTGCTGGCTGTGGAAGGTCTGCAATACAGGGCAGAAGAATATCGTTCTTATATGTGAAGCAGATGATTCACTGCATGATCACAGGGAAATCCGGGGATTCATTCCAGTACGATATCAAGGTTGGCGAGCAGGGATGTTGCTTCAGGCAAGGAAAAGACGGTTTTCCCGAGGCGGTTGGACTCTGCCTTGATGAAGTAATTTCGGGAAGTGGCAAAGTTGGCGAATCGTAAGTCCGTTTGATGGAACTGACATTGCGAAAGGTCGCAATCATCAAAAACGGTGTGATTCAATTTGGTATTGGAGAACGTGGACCCTGACAGGTCGCAGGAGGTGAATTGCTTTTTAGTGAGGTTCATATTCATGAACACGTTGTCTCGCATGATGCACCCCTCGACAGTTGCCGCCACAAAGCCAAGGATACGACTCCAATCAAGGCCAACCATTTTGGAGTCCACAAAACGCACATCGGATAAAATCGGGCGAAGGAATTCAACCAAAGACAGATTGCACTGAATGAATTCGCAATCATCAAAGACACAGTCGACAAATCGGCAGGATTGGAAACTGCAATTTCGGAAAACACACAGGGTGAAGGATACTTCTTCTATATCCTCATCGCAAACAAGCTGGTCATACACAGCCCCCTCACACACATCACCCGCTTCCCAAATCATGCTTCCTCACTATTTTGATTAATACCCACAATGCACCACCAAAACGGGACGACCATAAAAGCAATCAACCAAGGATTCCAGTAAAACCGCACTTTTCATAGGAAGCCCTGCTCAATTCAATCCTGCGACTCTACTCAAACCCGCAAACGCCAAGGATAGTCTCGACAACTTGTCCTGGCCGCCCGCACTCTCCTGCCGGTTGAACTGCACTTTGCAGAGGCTGAAACCAAATAAAGCATATTATTATTCACATATCCGGTTCACTATAGTAACTGAGTGGCACATCTCTACAAAATCATAGTGATATTTCTCCAATAAGGGGACCTTTTCAAAGGAGGGCACTGGTTCAGCGAACACCACTCCTTATTTGACTTCGAACACCTTCTCAAAACAAAGGTACCGCCATCTTGCAAAGTAAAAAACAGAACTGTATCTCGCTCATACGATCAAATATGGCTTCATGGATTAAGGCGGCACGGCTCCCTTCACAGACATACATTTTTCTCCCTCTTTTGCTTGGCGAAGCTGTCGCTTTGAATCATGGGAGTGGGTTTAGCATATCGCGGTTTGTGACAGTTCATCTGTTTGGTCTTGCCATTCAATTGTATATTGTCTTTGCCAATGACTACGCCGATCAGGAAACAGACCGGAACAATGTCACGTTCACTCCCTTCTCGGGCGGATCGCGCGTACTCGTCGATGGGGACTTGACGCCTTTTCAAATCCTGAAGGCGGCCAGACTCATGGCGCTGACAAGTATCGGACTGGGCATGATACTCGGCGTGATGGCAGGATCGATCGTCCCGATCATCATGGCCGTACTTGGTGTCTTGTTGCTGTTTTTGTACAGCTATCGACCAGTGCAGCTCTCATACAAAGGAGGCGGCGAACTGCTCCAGATGATTGGAGTTGGCATTGTCCTGCCTGTCATGGGCTACACGGCTTTTTCCGGCAGATTGGATTCGTTTCCGTGGGAAATATTGTTTGTTGTTCTACCAACGCAACTTGCCTGTGCAATCGGAACAGCTGAACCCGATGAACCTTCGGATCGTGCGGACCAAAAGAAAACCATCCCGGTCCTGCTTGGGCCCTTGTCTCGAAAGTTGGTTGTATCGCTGCACAGCCTCACCGCACTGCAAATCATCTGGCTGTTCACCCCTGCTCCAGTGGACGGTCTTTTGTTGTTGGTTCTTCTTGTTGCGTCTGTCATCGGGCAACTCTTCTTTATGAGAAGCAAAGCGGGTGATGTCGGAGTTCTGGCATTCACTTTTCTTTCCATCCTGTCCACACTGACGAGCATGGGGATTCTTTGCCTGTTCTTTTGGCCATAAAAAAAGCCGCTGTCTGATGACAGCGGCTCGTATTCGATACCAATAGTTTCTTAACCGCCGAACCAACCGGGAGCGATTACTTCAAGCGCCTTGGTGTAATGCACCCTCAGATCCTGTAGCTTGCCACCAATAATCTGTTCCTGATCGCTCAGACTCGAAGGGCAGGTGCCTTGCATCTGTTCAGCAATTGCTTCGATTTCCTTCACGGTCGACTTGATAAGGATGATTTCATCCTTCAGATCATCGGTCTTTTCGGCTGCCAGAATATCATAAAGGCGGGCCTTCCATGTGTTCAGTTCCATTTCCAAGCCCTTACAATAGTGGGCTACTGCTTCTTCCTTTCCAGCTTCAGTGGGGCAGCCATCAATTCCCATACAACTCGGACACGGGCCTGGGTAATCCATATTAGGCATAGTGATTCTCCATTTGGGTAAGGGTTATTATTATAGTTTCTATAACACAATTCTGCGTTTACTGTGAAGCTATTCTCATTTCATTAACCCCAAAAAATAAAGGGGCTGTACCAGATAACTAGCCCATATGTCTTCTAACCCACTGTTTCAGTTGTTTAAACTGGCTTCGCGGATTGCTGTTATTAAAACGCCACTCGCATTCCTTTAAAAACAGAGAAAAATGCTTGGTTGGAATGCCGTTGAATTTCCTCATATGGCGTTTGGCCTGGTTCCAAAAATTCTCGATTCCATTGATGTGGTTGTGGCTATCTGCAAACAGCTTCGAGTGGTTGATTCGGAAGTGTTTGAACGCTGACACATCAAGGACATTGTAGCCATACCAGCAGTCCGAGTAAACCACACTGTCTGGCTGGATTCTTTCCTGAATAATGGGAAGCAAGGTTTTACCTTTCGCATCAGGAATCACCTGTGTATAGACCTTCCCGCCCCTTTTAAGGATTCCAAAAACAGGAACCTTACCAGCCGCCCCACGTCCTCTTTTGCCCTTTCGCTTGCCACCGAAGTAGCTCTCATCGACCTCAAATTCGCCAAAATCCATCCCTTCACAGGACTCTTCTACCGCTATGATTTCCCGGAGCCGGTGAAAGTAATAGGCGGCTGTTTTGACGTTCACACCAACCAGATCGGCAGCGCAACGAGCTGTCGTGCCAGCCACAAAATGTTCGATTAAACGAAGCTGCTTGTCCTTGCTCAAACGACTTTTTCGCATTGCCATACCGATAACCCAAAGGAGTTATCTGGTACAGCCCCAAAATAAAACGGCCAGCTATCCACCAGAAATATCATCCGATATCAGGATGCATGGAGGGATCGGGAGCAAAGCGTTCGAGCAAAAAGCATCGGGAAACAATACAAAAAAAAGGGTTCATCCGGCTAAAGCGTACTTCGCTTCGTGAATTCCCATGATCCTGAGCTTGAAGAACTCGGTATCCCGATATCCGTAGGCTTGTCGTTTCAGCGTCTTGATCTTGTTGTTGGTTCCCTCGATTGGGCCTGATGAGATGGGATGGTCGTAATAGGCAAGAATGCCGAAACGATACGAGGCAAGCGTCCTCGCCATGATCTGCAAAGGGCGTATCTCCGAGGCTTCGGCTCTGGCGATCCAGTCGTTGATGACTTTCTCTGCCGTCGCCTTGTTCGGCTGGGACCAGAGTTGCCGCAAATCCTCTTTCAGATAGTAGGCTGTCGCCAGAGGTTTGTTCAGCCGCAACGCTTCATCCAAGCGCTCCTTTTCATCACGGCTTTCATCCAGATTTTCGGGGTTTTTCAGAAGAATCCATCGAGTTCCTTTGACCGCTTTCCTTTCAAGTGGCGAGGTGAGTTCCCGAAAGAGCTGGCGGCGGATCTGCGTGATTTTCTCGTTCATCAGCTTGACCACATGAAACCGGTCAAACACGATAGCCGCATTCGGCAAGTTCTCCATGACAGCGCTGATGTAGCCTGCGTTCATGTCCGTCGCCACAGCCGCAATCTTGGCTTTTGTCTTCTTGAGACGTTCCCAAAACGGGGTAAGCGTTTCTCGACTTCGTCCTTCACCAACAAAGACGACTGCGCCACTTTCGAGGTCCATGACCAGCGTGAGGTACTTTTGCCCTTTACGGACGCTGATTTCGTCGATGGCGATATACTTGATCTTTCCCAGGCTGGGACTTGAGAAACGGCGAAACAGATAGCGCTTGAAGATTGATTTGATGGTGTCCCAACCGACGCCCAGCAGATCGGCAACATCCTGAATCGTCATCTTTTTTGCCAAGGCGAGAGCATATCGCTCAAAGGCTTTCGTATACCAGCGCCTGGACTCGGCGATCTGAATGTCGATCAAACGAATGACGCCGCAATTGCGACATCCTACCCGTTGGACGGGAATGACCAGCCAGACGGGCTTGAAACCGATGGGCACAGTCTGAACCCATCTTTCGGCAAAGCCGTGGCGAATGATGTTTCTGGAATGGCAGCAAGGACAACGAATCAAGTCATCCTTGGGCTGCACTTTCAGGATGATGTTGCCTGCGATGAAATCCTGCCGAACGTAGTCGTAGCCTCGCAGGCCGAACGCGTGGTAGATGAAACTCGTGGACATGGTGATTACTCCTCCCGCTGGTTGGTGATGCTTCCAACGGTTGGACGCCATGTCCTTTCATTTTGTCAAAAGTACGCTTTAGCCGGATGAACCAAAAAAAGCCCCTCTCAAGCAGAATTGACTGCTGGAGAGAGGCACCCAGAGACCCAATAGATATTTCTACCGCGTATACAAAATCAGACAGGCTAAAACCATTTCCCATTCGAGAGGTTGAAACTCGCGACTTCCACTATGGGAAACCCAACTATTCAGGTCGTTCCATCACAACCGTGGCATACCCGGCAGGATTTACCTCACCCGCTTTGACCTCCTTGAAACCAAAGCTGTCATAGAGCTTACGGGCAGAGATAGACTCAGCCATGTCTTCACTAAAGGTCGTCACTTGCACTGGATCTCCCTCACCCAATCGCTCCAATGCGGCAGCGACCAACATCGCCCCGGCACCGTTGCCACGGGACTTCTCAGTCACAGCCAGCCAGAGGATTGTCCTCGATTCAGAATCGATAACGCATGCTCCAATGACTTGAGAATACGGCTTGTCGACAACACAAATCACCTGGCCGTTTTTGATAGCGCCTTTGACTCCCTCAACAAAGTCGGGGTTATCAACCATGGGCCCAAAAAGCGGCTCCACTTCTCGCGCAAGCCCCAGAAACGGCTCCAAATCGCTCTCCACTGCTAAACGAACTGACACCATATCGCCTCCCATGCCCCAAAAGTGCAACATTCCAAAAGAAAAAGCCCTTACAATTGAATGTAAGGGCTTGATCTTTAGTGGCGGAGCCGACGAGACTCGAACTCGCGGCCTCCGGCGTGACAGGCCGGCGTTATAACCAGCTTAACTACGGCTCCGCACTTATAATATTGGAGTGTTAAGCAACTCCATATTTCAAAGATGGTGGGCGCTACAGGGCTCGAACCTGTGACCCTCGCCTTGTAAGGGCGATGCTCTCCCAGCTGAGCTAAGCGCCCGCAGGAAGAGTGTCTTTAGCTTGGCTTCCAGTCTGTTGTCAACATCTTTTTGTCACTTAAGTTGTCGACCTGGTTGCCAGACGCCTTCCGCGTTCAGCGAAAGGCATACTGCCCAGACTCCCTCTGTTTGTCAACGACTTTTGTAACTTTTTTTTCGCTATCGTAAACACTTGCTATTTATAACTATTTTGAGGCCATCATAACGCGTTTCCCTTTGCGAGATAACCAACAAAGGGGGAGACCTCGAAAATATAGCCCAACAGGGGTTGTTCCTTTGACGAAAGAAACACTCTGACCGGTAAGAAGCTGCTCAATTAATTTGGGATCATCGACATTTAGCGCATCGTTTTCCGAGCATGCATCAAGCGACGGCAACAAGACACGAGCCATGCCGTCCGGACGGAACTTGGTACGTTCCCCTTTTCCGGCTATTTTTCCCAACAATGCTCCCTGCCACCTTACGGATGATGGAACCCTCGACAGCGCCTCTTCATGCAGAAAATACACCTTGCCGCCAAAGTCGTAGGCTTGCCCGGGAGGCAACTTGCCAAGGTCAAGGCCATCGGCCCCATTCAATCTGTCGAGTCGTACTCGACGCCCCGGAAGCACTATTTTTTGCTCACCATCGCTCGAATCTGCGCTGTCTTCTCCCTTTTTACGGAAGCGCGCCAAAAAGAAACCTTGCCCGGCAGAGCGTTCGTCCACCCGCAAAACGCCTTCCATACCAGGAAGCATGGGGTCACCAAAGACAAAACCCGGAGGGGGTGTCAATGGCTCAAGTTCTAGGTCAAGCTCGGAAAGGGCCCACTGAACCTGTTCTTCGTTCTCTTCTATATTAGTAGTACACGTGGAGTACAAAACGGTTCCGCCTGCCGTGAGCAAGTCCGTCGCCTTTTTCAGGAGCGTCTTTTGCAATGAAACAAGCGGCGCAGTCTTTGACTCGGACCACAATTCCATGACCTTGGGATTTTTATCCACGGTCCCCCATCCACTACAGGGTGGATCGAGCTGGATATAATCCCATGACGCATCAGCAAAAGGGAGGTCCTGGGCCATGGATCGTGCCGTGGCCGTATTAACCGAACCGGTTCGCCGCAGGTTGGCACGGAGTGTCCCAAGCCTGTCAGGAGATGGTTCGGAGCCGAAGACAAAGCCGTTTCGCCCGACCAGGCGTGACAGCAGGCTTGTCTTGCTACCGGGAGCAGAACACATATCGAGAACCGCCGCACCTTCGGGAGGCGCGAGCAACAATGGCGGCAGCATGGAGGATCGATCTTGAATGTATATACGCCCGAACCGCGCAGCAATGCTCTCTCCCAGAGGGAACGGCTCGTGGGTCAACTTGCGGGCCATGGGGTAAAACGGCTCCGGCTCAAACGAAAATCCCTGTGCAGCAAGAAGCGCTTCGACTGTGCCGACGGATTTTTCATCACACACAAGACGAAACGTACGAAAATGGTTTGTCATGAACGCTCAATACCGCCTTGCTTTGACGGAGGCAACCGCTTAACTACTTTGCATACCGATACGGAAACTGTTACAAGACCTTCCCGCGCGCATGAAATCAGCGTGCGGACATAACGTCACTTATCCTTGATTAGGAGGAATACATGTTCAATAAACGATTTGCCGTGGCTCTGGCTGCTTTGGTGGCAGTAATCCTGTTTGCCGGTCCGGCACTGGCACAAACGGCGAAAAAGTACGCTGTCATGCCGTTCACGTACGCTGGCCCGAAGAAATATTCCTATTTCCCCAAGGCATTTCAGGCGAGCCTGAACAACGACCTGGAGTGGTCCGGGCGCGTTGTCCCGGCAGACGATAGCGTCGTCAACAATATCAAGGCACCCGAAAGCACCGGCGAGGCGATCAATTCCCTTCGTTCCTCCGGCCTCGATTACGTCATCACCGGCTCCATCGCCATCATAGACAAGTCGGCCAACCTCTCCATCAACGCCGTTGCAGCCGATGGCTCCACCTGGGAAAAAAGCTCGCAGATGGGCATTGATGAGATCACCCCCTGGCTCGATGAACAGAGCAAGGCCATTCAGGGCGACCTGTTCAAACGCCCAGGCTACAGCACAGCAGCCGCCATCAGCTCTCAGACCGACATTCAGGACGGAGTCGGCGAATCACCTGTTGAAGTCAACTCTGCCTTCATCAGCGCGGATGACCGCTACCAGACCGATACGCTCAACCCGCAGTTCCGTTACGAAGGCGGCACCGAAACCATTGGCAGATGGCGCAGCCAGACCCTCCGTTATTACTCCACAAGCATGGTGGTGGAAGATGCTGACGGCGACGGCAATAACGAAATCTTCATTCTGCACAGCAAAGGTATCGCCGCCTACCGTTACAATCAGGGTCAACTCAAGTTGCTGGACAACATGGACATGACCCCGAACACCAGCTTCATTCGTCTGGAAGCAACGGATCTGGACCGGGACAACGTCCCTGAGCTGATTGTTGCCAGCTATCAGATGATCTACAAAAAAGCCCAGCACGCTCCCGAAGGCAGAGTCCGTTCGCACGTCCTGAGCTTCAAGAACGGAAAATTCGAATATCTGGTGAAAGACTACAGGAAATTCCTCGGCGTACTGCGCATTCCGCCCATGTACTCGCCGATTCTCGTTGCCCAGGACAAAGGTTCCCGCGATTTCTTTGATCCAAAGATCGAGGAAGCCTACCTGAAGGATGGCGACATCGTAACCGGCAACCGTATCAGCCGCCCAGAATTCGCCAATATCTACAACATGGCCTACCTGCCCGACGGCATGGGCTTCAAATACGTTGTCATTGATGATTTCCACAAGATGCGCGTATACGGCCAGACCCTTGAGCAGTTGTCCATTACGGATATGGACACCTACAACACCTCCGGCATCGGTCTCGAATACAGCGAACGTCCGCTGGGACTTGGCGGTGGCTCAATGGACGAAATGATCAGCACGTACAACGTGCCGTTCCGCATGATCACTGCCCGCCTCAGCACAAAGGACAAGTACGAACTGCTCGTCAACAAGGACCTCTCCATCGCGTCGCAGGTCTTTGAGCGCTTCAAGTACTTCTCCCAGGGTGAGATTCACTCTCTGGTATGGGATGGCGTCGGCATGAACCTGGCCTGGAAGACCCGTCGCATCAAGGGACAGGTCTCTGACGTCTATCTTGCAGACATCAACAATGATGGCGAGAAGCAGTTATGCGTTCTGCTGAACACCTTCCCGGGTGGACTCGGATTCAAGAAACGCAAAACCGTCGTATTGGCTTACGACCTGAACATGTAATAAAAAAGCGGGCGGAGTGAGAGACCGCCCGCTTTTTCGATTCAACTGTCAAAAAGAGAGAGGACCGATGAAAAGACTGCTGACCGCCATGACCGTCCTGGCGCTCGTCTGCCTGACAAGTGCTGTCGCCATGGCCGGAACAACACTGACCTACGCCAACTTCCCGCCCGCGCAGACCTTCCCCTGTGTTCAGATGGAGCGCTGGAAAACTGAAGTGGAGAAACGCACCGAAGGCGCAGTCTCCGTCCAGACATTTCCCGGTTCCACTCTGCTCGGCCCCAAAAACATGATGCGTGGCGTCATGACCGGTCAGGCCGACATCGGTTGTCTGAGCCTTGCTTACTACCCCGGCGTCTACCCGGCCATGTCCGTGGTCAACCTGCCGGTGGCTTTCACTTCCACGGAAGTGGCATCCCTGGTCATGTGGGATATCTTTGTCAAATACCAGCCCAAGGAAATGAAGAACGTCAAGGTCCTGACCATGTTCACTTCGGCTCCTTCTCACGTCATGAGCAAAAAGCCGATCAAAACCCTGGCCGACCTCGAAGGTCTGGAGCTGCGCGCATCCGGCACCATTTTGCAGATTCTGCAGAATCTCGGCGCACAGGGAGTGGGCATGCCCATGTCCCAGACCCCCGAAGCATTGCAGAAAGGCGTGGTCAATGGACTGGTGTCCTCCTTTGACGTTCTCAAGGACATGAATTTCGCTGAAATCTGCCGCTACGAGACCATCACCAACCTGCCCGTCTATCCGTTTGCCGTTGTCATGAACAAGGCGCGGTTTGACTCTTTGCCCGAAGACGTCAAGAAGACCCTCGACGATCTCGGTCGCGAGCAGGCTGCATGGACCGGACGCTATCTGGACGACTACACCAGTCAGGCTCTTGCCTGGTCTAAAGAGAAATACCAGGTTGAAGTATTGGAACTGACCGACGCAGAACATGCCGAGATCAAGACCAAGAGCGCTGACCTGGTTGAAGCATGGAAAGAACAGGCCACCAAGGCTGGCTACGATGCCGACGCCCTGCTGGCTGACATGCTCGCTCTCAAGGCAAAATACGAAGCCGAAATCGGCAATTAACCGACAGCACAACACCCCTGTCTGTTCTGATGGGGGTGTTTTCTTTCATATGATAGACATACTCGACAAATTGAGCACCCTGGCCGCAAGGGGGTTGACCTTCCTTGCCGGACTGTTTCTCGTTGGCATGATGGCGCTGGCATGTGCCAACATGGTCTTCCGGGCGGTCTTGAACAATCCCATTCAGGGGACCTTTGAGATGATGGGCTTCATGGGGGCCGTGGTTGCCGCTTTTTCCCTGGCCTTTGCCCAGCGCCAGAAGTCACACATCGCAGTGGGTATCCTGCTCACCCGCTTTCCCCAATGGGTCAGACGCAGCGCCGATGCTCTCTCGTCGGCGGCATCATGCGGATTTTTCCTGCTCTGCGGCATGGAAACCTATAAATGGGCTTCCTTCCTGATCATGACCGGAGAACTCTCCGAGACCTTGCAGATTGTCTATCACCCATTTGTTTTTGCCGCCTCTGCCGGATGCTTTGCCCTTAGCTTCGTCCTGCTGGTCGACACCTTGAAAACCCTGACTGCCGAAAAGGTACAATAATGGACCCGATTACCGTTGGTATTGTCGGCACGCTGCTCCTGCTTGCCGTCATTTTCGTTCTTCGCATTCCCGTGGGCTTTGCCATGGCTATCATCGGGTTCGGCGGTTTCGCCTATGTACTCAACTGGAACGCGGCCACCGGCATGCTCGGAACAGAGTTGTGGAACGTGTTTTCCAAGTACGGTCTGACCGTTATTCCATTGTTCATCCTCATGGGGCAGATATGTTTTTACTCAGGCGTCAACGAGCGCCTGTACAAATCGGCCTATGCCTGGATGGGAGAGATTCGCGGCGGTATTGCCATGACCACCATCCTCGCCTGTGCCGGATTCGCCGCCATTTGCGGTTCCAACTCGGCAACAGCAGCCACCATGTCTACGGTTGCTTTGCCGGAGATGAAGAAATTCAAGTACAATCCGATCCTGTCCACTGGTTCCGTGGCCGCAGGAGCGACCCTTGGCGTCATCATTCCGCCTTCTGTGGTGCTGATCATCATCGGCCTTCAGACCAGCCAGTCCATTGCCCAGCTTTTCATTGGCGGCATGGTTCCCGGCGTGCTGCTCACCGCCTTGTTCCTCGGGACCGTCTGGTACCTGTGTAAAAAGAATCCTGACTGGGGTCCGGCCGGTCCCAAGACCACCTTCAAGGAAAAGTGTGCTTCCCTTCCCGGCTCCATCGAGATGATTATCCTGTTCATCCTGGTCATGGGTGGCCTGTTCCTCGGCTTCTTCACGCCGACCGAGGCTGGTGCGGCCGGTGCGGCTCTCGCCCTGCTCATCTCTGTGATTTCCGGGCAGATGAGCCTCAAGAAGTTCTGGATGGCGGTCAACGATTCACTCAAGATTTCATGTATGATCATGGTCATCATCCTTGGCGCCGTCATTTTCGGGCGCTTTCTGGCCATCACGCGCCTGCCGTTCGAGGCTGCCGGTTTCGTGGCCGGTCTGCCCATCCCGCCGCTGGTCATCATCATGGTCATCTGCCTCATCTATGTCATCGGCGGCATGGTCATGGACGCCCTTGCCCTGCTGCTGGTCACCATCCCCATATTCTTCCCGGTAGTGACGGCCATGGGCTATGATCCACTCTGGTTCGGCGTGCTGATCACCGTTGTCACCACACTGGGAGCCATCACACCGCCCGTCGGGGTAAACACCTTTATCGTGGCCTCCATGGCCAAAGATGTTCCAATGACGGATGTGTTCAAAGGGGTGACCTACTTCATGGTGGCATATTGCCTCTGTGTGGCGCTGATGCTCGCTTTCCCGGGTATCGTGACGTTCATCCCCCATTTGATGCAGTAGGTGGTTTGCGGTATCCTAAATGTCGGCCCTCGACCTTTAGAGGTGACATGATACCGCAACAATCAACCGACAACACGAGCAGAAAATGCCCAAAGCGCAGTTCGTCACCGTCACGCAGGCCGAATCCGGCCAGAAGCTGCTTCAGTTTCTGAAACGGCGCCTCAAGGGCGATGTCCCGCAGGGTGCCATCCAGCGCTGGATTCGCAAGGGACAGGTGCGCGTGGATAAGGGGCGCAAAAAGCCCTTCGATCGCATAGATGAAGGGCAGGTTGTCCATATTCCGCCCTATACTCCCGGTGAGGAGAAAATCGTTTCAACGCAAGGCACCCTCCCTATCGCCCATGAAGATGATCACATACTGGTCATCGCCAAACCCGCCGGGCTGGCCGTTCATGGCGGCGACAACATTGACGACTCAATCACGGCCCGCATTCGCGCCCGGTTCAGCGAAGCGGACTTCATGCCGACCCTGGCCCACCGGCTGGACAAAGACACATCAGGGCTCCTGCTGGCGGCAAAGGATTATCCGACCCTGACCACTCTCAACAACGCCTTTGCTTCCGGCACTGTCACCAAGCTGTACCTGGCGTGGGTCAATGGGCAGTGGCCGGAATCGGACACCACACTCGTTGAAGATCGCATGGAAAAACAGGGAACACCAGGCAATGAGACTGTCCAAACCGGATCAGGCAAGGTTGCCCGCGCCCGGATCACCCCGCTCATCACGGAACAGGACAAAACCCTGCTGGCCGTCGAACTGCTGACCGGCCGCACACACCAGATTCGCGTGCAACTGGCCTCCCGCGGCCATGCCGTGCTTGGTGACCACAAATATGGCAAAGGCCATGTGCGCGGCAATATGCGCCTGCATTGTTACCTCATGAGCACCGATGGGCAAACATTCACCCTCCCCCCCGACTGGAACGGCAAATGGCAGGTGCCGGACGACATCCTGCGCAATGCCCAACGCCTCGTTATCGAGTAGTCGGTCATCTGCCGACAGATGCAATGATCTGCCCTTTGTTGCGAACCCGGTCCAAAATGCGTATGTAGAGTTTATCTAGAAAACCTCAAAGGGGAACCAATGAAACGATTCATCATATTATCATTGATACTTGGCAGTCTGATCGGCCTGAATTTTCTCGGCGGGTGCGCAGTATACGACGTTGCCGTGGAAGAACGCAGTACCGGTGAATGGGTTGATGACAAACAAATCAGCTTCACCATTGAGCAGTCCTTTCTGGAAGACTCCCAGATCAAATTCCTGGATTTTGATGCCTACAGCTATCAGGGGCATGTCTACCTGATAGGTGAGTACGAAAGCCGTGAGCAGGTCAACCGTGCCGTTTACATCGCCAAGAACGTACAGGGCGTGCGCAAAGTGACAACCTACTTCCTCCCCAAGCGCTCTGACGACACCTGCGGCACCACGGACAACGTGGAACTCAACGCAAAGGTTCGCCAGAAGCTCATCGCGGACAAGAACATCTGGTCCACCAATGTGGATATCGAGATGCTCCAGTGCAAAGTCATTCTTCTTGGCATTGTCGCTACCCAGCAGGAAAAGGAAGCTGCCGAAAACCATGCACGCTCCGTATCCGGCGTTCGTGAGGTCAAATCCTACATCACGGTGAAGCCGTAGCATGATCAGCAAGCACCGCCGTTTGTCTACAGTTATCCTGTCCAGCATTGTGCTGGGCGGGACCTTACTGTTTGGCGGTTGCGCCTCCCACACGCCGTCGCCGCCACCGCCAGTTGTCAAAACAACACCGGCACAGGGCAAACGGGCAGCCGTACTCCGCACGGCGCGCACATTGATCGGCGCACCGTACAAATGGGGTGGCTATACGCCACAGATGGGCTTTGATTGTTCGGGATTCATCTGGTTTGTCTACCACCAGCACGGTATCAATCTCCCCCGCGTATCCTGGCAGCAGTTCGGTGCGGGCAAAGCGGTGGCCTATGACGCGTTGCGTCCCGGTGATCTGCTTTTTTACCGGGTCGACAAAAAGGGAAAGTCTCTGCACGTTGCCATTCTGACCGACAGGGGCACATTCATCCATGCCCCCAGCTCGGGCAAGCGAGTCATGGAATCCAGCCTAAACAACACATACTGGCACAAGCATTACATTGGTGCGCGCCGTATCCTCTAGCTGACACGGTTCAGAAAAGGCAAAGACAACGGCGTATCAAAATGAACACCCCATTCGAATGGGTAGGTCAGTTGTTGGTTTTGGTCCCTTTGTAGGTGAACGCTTTTTTGTCCATGGTATAGTATGAGCCGCGGTCAATCCCCACGGCCTTGCCGCACGGGCAATACACTTTCCCGTCCCGTTCTTCCATGTTGAAGATCTTGCGGATACGATCCTTGTGACAGCGGTGCACCTCGCCCTGCCCGATCTTATAGTATTTCCAAAGCTTTTGCCGACACGCGGCACATTTGAGGGTCAACATGGCAACAGACCTACCTCAAACCGGCGACAGGCTCAATCGGTTCATGGGGCTGATCACTCCCGCTCGAACTGAACCGTGGCCATCTCCGGAAAATCCCCCAGTCGTTTGGAAATTCCCGCCTGCAGGAATGAATCGACCCACCAGTAAATGTTGTTCTTGCGAATCTGGTCACGCAGGTTGGTCATGTGGAGTTTACGCTCGGCCTTGTCTCGGTGGATTGCCCGGTTCAGATCCTTGGCAATGCCTTCCATATCATAGGGATTGACAAGGTACGCGTCCTCCTGAAGCTGGGCAGCGGCTCCGGCAAATTCGCTCAGTACCAGCACACCGTCCTGACTGACATTGGCCGCGCAGTACTCCTTGGCTACAAGGTTCATGCCGTCGCGAAGCGGCGTGACCAACGCAATATCGGCAGCGCTGTAATACGCCACCAGCTCATCATGTGGGAAGCTCTTGTAATGGTAGTGTACAGGCACCCAGCCGGGGAAAGAGAATTCACCATTGACGCGCCCGACCAACTGCTCGATCTCGGTGCGCAGTTCCTTGTACTCGTCGACCTCTTCGCGACTGGGTACGGCTATTTGCACGAAATTCACACGGCCTCGCAGGTCCGGGAACATGCGGAACAGCGTTTGAATGGAGCGGATGCGCTCGGGTATCCCTTTGGTGTAGTCAAGACGATCCACCCCAAGGATAATTTTCCTGTGTCGGAGGGCTTCACGAATGTTAAAGGCTTTGCGGGCCACATCTTCATTTTCGGCCAGGCCATTGAACTGGTTGAAATCGATGGAGATGGGAAATGCTCCCAGGCGGAATTGACGATTGCCTGATCGGACCTCGACAACGGCTCCACTGCCTTCAATCTCGGTATCGGGCTGGAATCGACGCAGGCATTCGGCAAAGTTGTCTCTGTCCTGTGTCGTGTGGAATCCGACCAGATCGAATTCGGTCAGCGCCTGAATGACTTTCCAGCGCCACGGCAGTTTCATGAAAATATCGGGCGGTGGAAATGGAATATGCAGGAAGAAGCCGGTCTGTCTTTTTACCCCCATGGACTTGAGGAAAAACGCCTGATGCATGAGATGGTAGTCCTGAATCCAGATGTAATCATCGGGCGTGGTGCTTCGAGCGACCATCTCCGCAAACTTGAAGTTCACATCCAGATACATCCGCCAATATCGGGGATGAAAGCGACAACGGGTCTGAAGATCATGGAACAGCGGCCAGATTATTTCGTTGGAGAAACCGAAATAGTAACCGTCCACCTCTTCCTTGGTCAGCGGCACAGTGTACAGCTCATAGCCCGCTTTGGCGGAAAAATCGGCCAGCAGTGAATCGACATCGATCGACGGGTCGGAAGCGCCGGACCAACCGATCCAGACACCACCACGATTTTTGAGCACCGGAGCCAGTGCCGTGACCAGTCCGCCCGCACCGCCCTGCACAGTCCACTCATCACCGTCCTTCTTGAGGGTGGCCGGGAGCCTGTTGGAAACCACGACCAGTCGTTGTTTGCCGCCTACCATGTCTGTGCATCCTCCTTTGCAATCTTTCGTAACATCTTTTTCTTCCATGCTATGTGGTAACGGTCTTCGACAATCATGGCAAGGGAGGAACAAATTGACATGGAAAAATATCACCCGGGACTGTTGACACCCGGCCTGTGGGTATTATCTCTCTGCGCAGTCGATAAGAATACACCGCACCGCGGTGAGATCATTTTCATTATAAAGGAGAGTAATCATGGGTTTGAAACCACTCAATGACCGTGTCATCGTCAAGAGAAAAGAAGAAGAAGAAAAGACCGCCGGGGGTATCTACATCCCTGATTCCGCCAAGGAAAAGCCGCAGGGTGGCGAAGTTGTTGCCGCCGGTCCCGAATGCAAGACCGTCAAGGCCGGCGACTCCGTACTGTTCGCCAAGTATGCAGGCAGCGAGTTCTCCGTGGATGGTGACGAATTGATCATCATGCGTGAAGACGACATCCTGGGTGTCTTCGCATAAATTCGGCCTGTTGAAACGGAATACAAACACAGATTTTCAAGGATAAGCATACAATGGCAAAAGCTATCGATTACAAAGCTGTAGCTCGTGAGGGCATGCAGAACGGCGTAAATATCCTGGCAAACGCAGTCAAGGTTACCCTCGGTCCCAAGGGCCGTAACGTCATGTTGGAAAAAGCCTGGGGCGCACCTCAGGTAACCAAGGACGGCGTCACCGTCGCTGAAAAGATCGACCTGGAAGACAAGCTCGAAAACATGGGCGCTCAGATGGTTAAGGAAGTCGCTTCCAAAACCAATGAGATCGCCGGTGATGGTACCACTACCGCTACCATCCTTTCCCAGGCCATCTTCAACGAAGGCGTCAAGCTCCTGGCAGCCGGACGCAACCCCATGTCCCTGAAGCGCGGCATCGACCTCGCCGTGGATGCGGTTGTGGCCGAACTGGAAGCACTCGCCAAACCGGTGAACAAGTCTTCCGAAATCGCTCAGGTCGGCGCCATCTCCGCCAACAACGACTCCACCATCGGTGAAATTCTCGCCGAAGCCGTGGAAAAAGTCGGTAACAACGGCGTTATCACCGTTGAAGAATCCCAGGGCTTCGCCACCGAACTCGACGTTGTCGAAGGCATGCAGTGGGACAACGGTTGGCTTTCCCCCTACTTCGTCACCGATCAGGACAAGCAGGAAGCCGTACTGGAGAATCCCTTCATCCTGCTTTCCGAAGGCAAAATCTCCAACATCAAACCTCTCGTACCCATCCTCGAAGCCGTTGCCAAAGCTGGTCGTCCCCTGATGATCATTGCTGAAACGGTTGAGAACGAAGCGCTGGCCGGTCTGACCATCAACGCCATGCGCGGCGCCCTGAAGGTCTGCGCAGTCAAGGCTCCCGGTTTCGGTGACCGCCGCAAGGAAATGGTTCGCGATATCGCTATCATGACCGGCGCCAACGTGGTCTCCGAAGACACTGCCGTGACCCTCGAATCCATCAAGCCGGACGATTTTGGTACTGCCAAGAAGGTTGTCGTCGGCAAGAAGAACACCGTCATCGTTGAAGGTGCCGGTAGCAAAGAAGTCGTTGAGCGTCGTTGCGAAGAGATCAACAACATGATCGCCAACGCAGCCAGCGACTACGATCGCGAAAAGCTGCAGGAACGTCTGGCCAAGCTCGTCGGCGGCGTCGCTGTCGTCAAGGTCGGCGCCCCCACTGAAATCGAAATGAAAGAGCGCAAGGATCGCGTCGAGGATGCCCTCAACGCCACCCGCGCTGCAGTGGACGAAGGCATTGTTCCCGGCGGTGGCACCGCTCTGGTTCGCGCAGGCCGCGTACTGGAAACCCTCAAGGGCAGCAACGACACCGAACAGGCCGGTATCGCCATCGTAGCCCGCGCCATCGAAGAGCCCCTGAAGCAGATCGCCAACAACTGCGGTCTCGAAGGCACTGTTGTTGTCGAGAAGGTCAAGAAGCTCGAAGGCTCCAATGGCTACAACGCCCGCACCAACGAGTACGTTGACCTGGTCGAAGCCGGTGTCATCGATCCCAAGAAGGTCACCCGCATTGCACTGCAGAACGCTGCAAGCGTTTCCTCCATGCTGCTGACCACCGAGTGCGCCATCTCCGAAGCCGTTGAAGACGAAGACTAACCTCTACGCCATCAATCATCCAAAGGCCGGGTATTGTACCCGGCCTTTTTTTTGTTGATAGCCACCTCTCGGGCAAAGGCAGCGCAACATGATCTGCCCTTTCCTTCTTCCCTCCATGCACAGCTTGAATCCATCAGAAAAACGGGATAATTCTACCACATGTCATTCTTCTCACGATTCGTGCAACACTCCGTTAAAGGACAAAAGAATTTCGAGCGTGCTCGCAGTGCCGAAGAGCGCGGAGAGTATGCCAAGGCCAAAGAGTTTTTCGAGCTGTCGGTGGATGCCTACGACCACTACCTCGCGCAGCAACGAGACAAAGGGAAACAACCATTCCCATCTCATCTGGTCATGGCCGGCGTAGGCTTTGTACGACTGGGCCGTAACGAAGACGCTCTCACGGTTCTGGACGAATGCATTCGCCGCAAGGAAATACCGGACGCCTATCTGCACGCCGGATATGCCGCAGCCAAGCTGGGACGAAAGGATGATGCCATTGCATATTGGGGAGCATATCCTGCATGGATTGAGCAGCCTGTCATCCACGAGGCGCTCCGAGAAGTCCTCAACTCTTTGCGCCAAGACCGATCGTCACTTGATGACGCCTGCCTTGTGATGGCCCAGGCAATCCACCGACAGGACAAGGACAACGCCAAACTGCGCAAGGGCACCCCGGATCAGCACACCATTCCCGCCAATCGCGGCTACTAAATTGCATCTCATGCGCACCAAGTTTCAAAAGCAGACGGATCCACGCTTCTCAGGAGTAACCATGTACCGCCTTATCTTCACCGTTCTTTTTATGCTCTGCACCATCACTCCAGCCCATGCCGAGAGGACGGTTGTCGGCACCGGCATACCTGAAAAGGACATTGAAAACCTTCAGAAAGCGGTTGATGGAGGTGGTACCCTTCTGCTCAAAGGGAAATTCGACCTTGGTGAAACCGGTCGGATCACTATCCGCAAAAATATTACCGTTACCGGAGAACTTGATGGGTCGGACCTGCCCGTCACCATCATCAAGGGCGGCCTTTGGTCATTCTATTCTCCCCTGCCGGTCAAGGGGGCTCCACCCGCCAGCAAAGGGCCGCTCATTGTCATTAAAGGCATTCATTTCAAGGAAGCAAAGGGGACACCACTGCACTTCCCCCACGTGGGCGGAGTCAATGTGGAGAACTGCACCATCTCCGACATTCGCCCCCAGACGCTGGATATCCGCTGGAGTGATGGCGACAGCTTGCTGTTCCAAGCCGGTATCGTTGTCGGCAATCGGCTGGAAGACCGATCCAAACGGATCAAGCGGGCAGCCATGGGCACTATCCGCATCGACAACAACCGATTCTACATGGAAACAGACCGGCCTCGCCGCACAGCAGGCTATGGTGTGATGATTGACTGGACATGGGGAGCAGACGTTGCCGTCACCAACAATCGCATCGAACGCGCATCACGCAATGGCATCGAGATACTCGACAACGTGCTTGGCGCCGATGGCAAAGGAAACATCAGGATAGACAACAACCGAATAATCACGGCCAATGAGGGCATCCCCTACCCGCACAAATATGGGCCGAACGGAATCGTGGCCGGGTGGTATTTCGATACGTCCGGCGGAGTCAATTTCAATCGCAATAACCGCATTTCGCTGACAGGTAACAGAATCGAGGTTCGCGGCGAGGCATCTACAGGCATGCTGCTTTATGCCAACGACATCGTTGCGACCTGCAATGATGTCATTGTGGCCGGAGGCAGTGAAGCGCGCGGCATAGTCCAGACAGGGTCACGCGGCTTCTTTGCCAACAACAGAATCCGTGGCGAAGGCCGGTACGCTATGTACTGTCACCCGTTTGAGGCGCTCAAGGCCATCAGCAACACCTTTGCCTGGACCAACGTTAATGATTTCATCGGTATCAAAGGGCAGATCCTGCTGGGCGGCAGCGTCAATGTCGTGATCGGCAGCAATCCCTCATTCGTGGATAGAGGGAAAGGAAACCGTCTGGTTGAAGCCAGCCCGTGCTCGCTTCCGGAAATGGCTCCGGAAGATGAGGCATGGTAGTAACCGCATGAACCCAGGCGGATTTATCCCCAGCCAGCACTGCACCTCCATACGGTTTTCAGAGTGAAAGCAGCTACGCTCATCAATAATTGATGCTCCTTTTTCCTTCCAGAGAGAAAGAAGCACCCTGCATGAACACCAATATCTCGTGCGTATCTAGACTTGAATCTCCCTATTAAGTGCATCATTACGAGGCCATAGGAGAGACACCCCTTTTTCTCACAAACAGGGTTGACAAAACACTCATTGCTCAATATTAATTGAAAACGATTTTCAACCTCAATTAAAACCTGGAGAGAGATATGTGCGCAGCATTAGTAGGCGGAATGGATAGACTGAAACGTGATTACATGAATGAAGCCAAGAAAAACGGCGTCAAACTGAAGTGCTTCACAGGCAAGGAACGCAAGATTTCCGGCACACTGGGAAACGTGGATTTTGTGGTGCTTTTTACGAACAAAGTTTCCCATAAGGCTCGCAAGGATGTGCTGACGGCACTGCGCGGAAAGGATATCCCCGTTATCCAGCGCCATTCCTGTGGTATCAGCTCCCTTCGTGAAGTCCTGGACGAGGCAACCGCATAATGATGAGACAGTTACTTTCATTACGATGAATGGGCGATGCGCTAAAAAACACATCGCCCTTTCACAGTAAATGTCTGTTGATGATGTCTATAGATTTTCCCGCCACTCCCGAATCAGATTGATGACCTTTCCGGTCAACTGGTTGAACTCAGGCTTGGTAACCTGGGCATCGGCCATGACAGCCTTCCCCTTATGCAGCACGGACTTGGAAATGAGAGAGGAAAAGAGAGCGACCGGTAACTGCTTGAGGATCGGGTCTTCCTTGATCCGCCGAGTCAAAGTGTAACCATCCATCTGCGGCATCTCGACATCCGAGACCACCACATCAAGATGATCGAGCGGAGAGCCGCCCTGCTCCTGGACAATTGCCTTGATCTTACTGAACTTCTCCCATGCTTCGGCCCCATCACCAACCACTTCAATCTCGAAATTGGCATTACTAAAATTCTTGCGGAGCAGTTCGCGAACCGAGGTGGAATCATCAGCCACCAGTGCTCGGTAGCGTTCATCGGACACGACATCCGAAAGCTGTGCCTGCGTGTTACCGGATTCATCGAGGTCAGCCAGCACCTGCTCCAAGTCGAGCATGAGAACAAAACGGTCATTGATCTTGACGGTACCAGTAATGCAGTTCGATTCCATTTTGGCGAAATACTTGCTCGGCGGCTCGACTTCGGCCCAGTTGACCCGATGAATCTGCGTCACCCCAGAAACGAGAAAACCGGTAATCATTCCATTGAATTCTGTAACGATGATCGGTTCATTCTCATCCTTCGCCTTATCGACATCCAGCCATACCGACAGATCGACCACCGGCAGAATCAAGTCGCGTAATGGGATGGTGCCCAAGAAGCTCGGATGAACAGCCGCCTCGGAACCTGTCAGCCCTTCCGGAGCCTCGACAACTTCCAGCACCTTGGCGACGTTTACACCAAAATAGTGTGTTTCGATTGAATCGCCACTGGTCTCATGAATGAAAAATTCAATTATTTCAAGCTCATTAGTGCCGGTTTCTAGCAATATGTCCTGTTGACTCATTGATCCTCCTAGGGCCAGTCGTGCCAATTACATAATCTATATCACCCTCACATAGTGAGATGAATGATTTTTTTACACTTTTCCCAAAGGTCACTAACAAGGTCAAATAAAAAGAGCCGTTTCGCTCTCGGCAAAACGGCTCTCAAGATACGTAGACAGACTCTCTAGGAAGAAACGGCTCCAGCGCACATCTGTTCGGCAAGAGTCAACATTTCCCACTGTACCGGCTCTTCGTGCTTGACCGATTTCTGCAACGTTGCTCCGACGACTTCGTCCCAATGAACAGGAGAAACACCCACTCTCGGACAACGGGTCGTCAGATCCGAAGGGGCCAGTACATGACCGGCAGGAAGATCGCGCGAGAAAACAATGCACTTGCGAAGCTTTTTGGCAGCCGCCTGTTCTTCCGGAAAGACATTCTTACCCTTCACGCACATGGCACGCTCGACCTCACGAATCATGGTGACCATGCTGGTCAACTCAGCTGGCTCAAGGGACGCCTGATGATCGGTACCCTTCCAGGTTTTGTCCATGGTGAAGTGGCGCTCGACAACACAGGCGCCGAGCGCTGCGGCACCAACACTGGGACCAATGCCCTTCTCGTGACCGGAGTATCCGACAGGCAGCCCGTAACGTTCACGAAGAGCGTCCATGACCGGCAAACCGATTTGTTCTTCAGGACATGGATAGCGGGAGTTGCAGTGCAGCAGGACGACCTGATCGTGATAATTGCGGATTTCGCTCAATGAAACATCGATATCTTCGAGGGAACTCATGCCAGTGGAAAGGATGATAGGTGTCCCGGCTTTGGCGTACTCACGCACCAGCGGTACGTTGACCAGTTCCGCCGAGCTGATCTTGAGCAACTCGACATCCAGATCAATGATCTGTTTGAGACTAGGCGCATCCCAGGCTGATGCAAAAAAGACAAGCCCCTTGGACTCGCTGTACTCCTTGAGCTCGGCCATCTGTTCGATAGACAGCTCAAGAGCATTTCTGTGCTCTCCGTATGTCGGCCCAAAGCTGTTGCAGCCGGTATACGGAGCAGCCCGCCCTTCTCGGGTAAGCAGGGCTTCCATATCCCGCTTTTGAAATTTGACGGCCTGAACACCGGCGGCTGCGGCTTCGTCCACCATCTGCTTGGCGATTTGGAATTCGCCTTGGTGGTTGTTACCGATCTCAGCGACGATGAAGCATGGATGACCTTCGCCAATGGTGACGCCGGAACGAAGAGTGATGGATTGAATCTGTTTCATAATTAAAATCTCACGATTTGAAACCCGCGCTTTTCAGAGTACGGCTTAAGTTGCTCGAAAATTTCATCCTGCTTGCCAAAGGAGGTGATGACTACTGCATCGCACTCCACCTGATCAATGACATGGGGAGCAGAAACAACATGTCCGTGGAATAACTGCCCCTGCTTTGTGGTGTCATTGTCCAATAAAGCCATTATATGAAAATCCGTATCACGCAAAGCGGACAGGACAACTTCGCACGTTTCAGAAGCGCCGAAAAGAGCCAACCTTACTTTGCCTTCCATCAAAAAAGAACTCAGGCGGTTGACCACGAAATCCTTGATGGTCGTGTACAGTCGGACGGTTTCCGAGGAATAATCCGAGAACATCTGTCGACGCGATTGGTGCCCGGCATCCGTCAACGTATAGCGATAGCTCTTGCCATTGACCGGCATGAACTCAACCAACCCTTCCGACTGCAATTGCTTGAGGTACTGATTCACCATGGCACCAGAAAGGTTGAGGCGGCGCCCCAGCTCGAACTGAGAAAGCCCGGAATCCCGGGTCAATGCCTCCAATATGGCGAGTACGCGGGTAGACTTGCTCGGTTTGAGATACAGCCCGTCCGTGATCAACATTCCCTTATTTCCATTTGCAACTAATTCGGGCATTATGTCCATTCCATTCGCTCGGTCAATAATTCATCGACTTGCCAGCACGTTACAATGCTGAGTCTAGCACACTAGTCGCGCACTGTAAGCCTGTCAACAAAAGGGTTCTCGCCAATTTCAACATTCCCGGATCGATAGATTGCTTTCTCTGGCCGATTCAAAAATCGTTGATATAGTGAATAATCGGTCATCGAGCGATTTTCTTTAGCCAATGGCAATTTTTTCCTTCCGAGAGGGCGCATCCTGTGTTGCAAGAACTCAGCCAAAACAACCGCAACAAGAGAACTCAGCAAGTAACCAGCCGTTGTTTCATCTTTTTTTTAAAAAGTAATTACTTTAACACATCCATTAACTGAAAGATCGATCCACCTTGTCCATTATCCTGTCAAAAAACAGGCAACAACGCCTCGGGAGGTACGCCATTGTTGACCCGCGAAGTTTGCTATTATAAGGTCTCACCGTCTTTTTTTTACATTACCATTTAAAAGGATGATTTGATGGAGCAGAAGGAGCCAATCCAGCGGCCGTGGCTGAAGTCCTACGACCCGGAAGTACCAGCAACCATTGACTACGAAAAAGTCCCGCTTTTCCGCTTCCTGGACCGTGCCGCACACAAGTGGCCCAACCGCAAGGCGATCGTCTTCAAAAACTGGTCGATCACTTACGGCAAGCTCAAGGAGCAAAGCGAAGTCGTTGCTGCCAATCTCAGAGCGCAAGGTATTCGCAAGGGCGATCGTGTCGCCATGATGCTGCCCAACCTTCCCCAGACAATCATCGCCTTCTGGGGCGTTATCCGTTGTGGCGCCATCGGGGTCATGACCAACCCCCTCTACATGGAAACGGAGATCGTCCACCAGTTCAATGATGCAGATGTCAAATGCTGCATCACACTGGATTTGCTCTGGCCGAAGCTCAACAAGCTCCGCCCTTCCATTCCGGTGGAAAAGTTCTTTATCACCACCATCGGAGAAGGACTGAAGTTTCCGCTCAACATTCTGTACAAGCTCCAAGCAAAAAAGAACGGCACCTCGCCCAAAGTGGACTATGACAATACCGAGGTATTCCCATTCAAGGCCCTGACCAAAGGGCGCGAACGCTACACGGACGAAAAGGTTTCAGCCGAGGACACCGCACTCCTTCAGTACACAGGCGGTACAACCGGAGTGGCCAAAGGGTGTATTCTCACGCACTTCAATCTGGGGGCCAACCTTCAGCAGTGCCAATCCATGATGCACACGCTGGGACAACAAAAAGAAACGTTCCTCGGCATCCTCCCCTATTTCCATATTTATGGACTGACCACCTGCCTGACGTGGCCGACCTCCATGGGCGCAACGCTGACGCCGTTCCCCCGTTACGTGCCACTTGACGTACTCAAAGGGATTCACAAACTCAGACCCACTGTTTTCCCGGGTGCTCCTTCACTGTATATTTCCCTTCTGCAGCAAAAAGACATTGGCAAGTACGACCTGTCCTCCATCAACTGTTGTGTATCCGGCTCTGCGCCCATGCCTGTTGAGCACATGGAGCAGTTTGCCGAACGCACAGGCACCGCCATATCCGAGGGGTACGGTCTGACCGAAGCATCACCTGTCACACACTTCAATCCCATCAAAGGGGTTCGGAAGAATGGCTCCATCGGCCTGCCCTTCCCGGACACCGATGCCAAGATAGTGGATAAGGACCTGGGTGGAGAAGCACTTCCTCCCGGCGCCAGGGGTGAGCTTGTCATTCGCGGCCCCCAGGTGATGAAAGGGTACTACAATCGTCCGGATTCCACGGCCGACGTACTGCGTAACGGCTGGCTCTACACCGGTGACATTGCCTACATGGACGAGGAAGGATATTTCTATATTGTGGATCGCAAGAAAGACCTGATCATTTCCGGCGGCTACAATATCTACCCGCGCGAGATAGATGAGGTATTGCACGCACATCCCAAGATCGAAGAAGCGGTCAGCGTGGGCATCCCCCATGATGCCCGTGGTGAAATCGTGAAGGCATACGTTGTCGTCAAGGATGGCGAAGAGCTTTCCCGCAGTGATGTCATAGGATTCTGTCGCGAAAAGCTTGCCAACTACAAAGTTCCAAAGCGCGTTGAATTTCGCAAGGAACTCCCGAAAACCATGGTCGGCAAGGTACTTCGCCGCGCCCTCCGCGATGAAGAGGCTGCTAAGCTCGAAGCCCGGAAAAATCGCAAAAGGAAAACACGTGAAGAGTGAAAATGTTGTTGAGCAACGTGGTGAAGTAGACCGCGCAATGCGTGAACAACTGCACGGGCATCGCGCAATAACCCTCTGGTTCACAGGATTGTCTGGATCTGGGAAATCCACCATTGCTCATGCGGTAGAAAAGCGTTTGTACGACCAAGGGGTGAAAGCCTATACCTTTGACGGAGATAACGTCCGACATGGGTTGTGCGGAGACCTCTCCTTTTCACCAGAAGGGCGCTCGGAAAACATCCGCCGCATATGCGAGATGAACAAACTGTTTCTGGATGCCGGAATCATCTGTCTTTGCGCATTCATCACGCCCCGACACGAAGAGCAGGAGAAGCTTCGCCAGGCCCATCAGGATGGCGACTTTTATCTCATTCATACGGACTGTCCTGTAGAGGTATGTGAAGAGCGCGACGTCAAGGGAATGTACAAGCTCGCACGAGAAGGCAAGATCAAAAACTACACCGGCATCAGCGCACCATATGACAGGCCGGAAAATCCTGACCTGCGTCTGACCACCGACACCATGCCGCTCGATGAATGCGTGTCTGCCGTTCTGAGGCTAATCGAGTCAAAAATCACTCTTTAACCATTACCTAATATAATAGAATATCTTTTTTAAGCCCCGCTTTTTGCGGGGCTTTTTTTGCCAACAACGCCTCATTTCTAGCAACAGCCAATCTGCAAAAATAACAATTATGAGAAAACACCTTCGCTGTTTATTAAATTTTTACGAATTTTCCTCCGGCAGAAGCGTGAAAATACGAAATAAATTCAAACATACTACCACATTTGCAAAAATGTATTAGCGAAAACCCCTTCACTCAGCCCTTCAATTGGTGTATTGCACAAGCTAGTCAATGAAACTGGTATCTGTAATTCCTATGAGAGGAGGAGTAATGAGAAAAGAGTTTAGTAAATTCGGGATGTTGACACTGTCACTCATTTTGAGTGCACTCATCTGCGCACCGGCTTTTGCAGCCGACGCCATCAAAATAGGCTTCAACCTGCCACTGACCGGTGATATCCCCGAAGTTGGCGACGGTTCCAAGAAAGCTGCCGAGATGTACCTTGAAGACATCAATGCCCAAGGCGGTCTGGAAGTTGGCGGCACAAAGTACCCCTTGGAATTTGTCTACATGGACAACGAATCCAAAGCTGAATCCGCTGTTAACGTCGCCCTGAAACTCATTGAGCAGGAAGATGTCATCGCCATTATCGGCCCCAACTCCTCCAAGCAGGCTGTTCCTGCCGGTGGTACCTGCAACGACAACCGCACCCCGATGATCACCCCGTGGTCCACCAACCCGGACACCACCAAGGACCGTCCCTGGGTTTTCCGTGCGGCCTTCCTTGATCCGTTCCAGGGTCCGGTTGTAGCTGACTTTGCCGCCAAGAAGTTCGGCGCCAAAAAGTCCGCTGTTATCTTCGATATTTCCAACGACTACGCAAAAGGTCTGGCTGAAATTTTCAAGAGCTCCTGGGAAAAGAAAGGCCTCGGCCCCGTCGTTGCTTTCGAATCCCACGGCACCAAGGATCAGGACTTCTCTGCACAGTTGACCACCATCATCGCTGCCGAGCCTGATTTCATCTTCATCCCCAACAACTACAACCAGGTTGCCCTGATCGTTCAGCAGGCACGCGACCTCGGCTACACCGGTCCCTTCATGGGTTCCGATGCCTGGGGCACCCCTGATCTGGTCAAGTTGTGCGGCGATGCCTGTTACAACAACTACTTCTCCACCCACTACGCCGCTGCCGGCGCCCAGGGTGCAACCAAGGAATTCATCGATCGCTACGAAGCAAAATATGGCGATACCCCTGCTGACTATGCTGCTCTGACCTGGGATTCCATCGGTATCCTGATCGAAGCCATCAAGAACGCCGGCAAGGTTGAAAGCAACCCGCGCAAGATGCGTAAGGCTGTCCGTGAAGGCCTGGCTGCCATCAAGTCCTTTGACGGCATCACCGGTTCTTCCAAGTTCGATGCACAGGGTGACCCCATCAAGTGCGCCGTAGTCGTCAAGATCACCGACAAGGGTGAATTCGTATTCGAGGAATCTGTCTGCCCCTAACCGGCTGACTGCATGATTGATCAAGGCGGGGACCTTCCGGGCCCCGCCTTTTTGTCAACCAAACGGGCACATTCGTTCGTCGATCCGCCCAAAACAGAAAAGAAATTTCTCAGGAAGTAGAATCGTGGACTTTATCATTCAAAACATCTTGAATGCGCTCCAATGGGGAAGCTTCTACGCACTGATCGCTCTTGGTTACACTTTGGTGTACGGCGTACTGCGTTTGATCAACTTCGCCCATGGAGACATCTTCATGGTGGGCGCGTACATCGCGTTTTTCCTGTCCGGCACGATGCTCGGTCCCGCTCTGGGGTTCTCCCCGCTGGTGACCTTCGCGCTGGCAATCCCCCTGACCATGGCCCTGACCGCCTGTGTGGGTGTAACGCTTGAACGCATTGCCTACCGCCCCTTGCGCCGCAAAGGTGCACATCGCCTTTACGTGGTCATCACGGCTCTCATGTGCGGGCTTATTCTGGAATACTCCAACCTGGCCGTTCTCGGAGCCAGCCGCCTCAAATTCCCCGAACTCATCGAAAAGACCATCTGGAATATCGGGGGCGTCACCTTCACCAACCTCAAGGTAATCGTCATCGTCGCAGCCGTTGCCGTATTTGCCTTCCTGAATTTCATTGTCACCAAGACCAAGATAGGCATGGCAATGCGGGGAATCTCGTACGACAAGTTCGCCATTCCCCTCATGGGCATTCCCATCGACACCATCATTGTGTTCACGTTCATTCTCGGTTCCGGTTTTGCCGGGCTGGCCGGACTGCTGTTCGCCATGTCCTACCCGATCCTTGAGCCGTTCATGGGCATGATCATTGGCTGGAAAGCGTTCATCGCTGCGGTTGTTGGTGGTATCGGTGACATTCGCGGCGCCTTCTACGGCGGCTTCCTGTTGGGCTTCATCGAAGTTGGTGTTGTCACCGTCTTCCCGTCCACCTACCGCGATCTCTTCGCCTTTACTATTCTGCTAATCATCCTCTGGATCAAGCCAACCGGATTGTTCGGTATGCCGCAATCCACCAAGATCTAGCTGGAGACAACCATGCAGAAATACACATTCAACATACTTCTGGCCTTCTGCGCCGTGGTACTGCTGGTACTTGCCCAGTTCCGGATCATCGACAACTACATCCAGGCAGTCGTCATGTTTGTGGGCATCAACATCATGATGTCCACCAGCCTGAACCTCGTAAACGGCAACATGGGTGAATTCACCTGTGGTCACGCTGCCTTCATGTGCGTCGGGGCTTACGTGTCATCCATCCTTTCAGTCCTGTTCTTCGGCAGCAAGTTCGGTGATCCCATGTTCCCTGAGGGCATGGTATACATCATCTTCCCGATCATCATTCTGATAGGTGGAGCCATGGCAGCCATAACGTCCATACTCGTGGCGCTCCCATCCTTTAAAACCCGTGACGACTATCTGGCCATTATCACCATTGCGGTAAACTACATGGTCATTTCCGCCATCGAAAACATGGATTTCATCGGTGGTTCCCGCGGTTTTCAGGGCATGAAAGACACGGTTTGGGCCATGGTGGACAACACGCCGTCATGGATGATGGGCGAGAACGACTTCCCATGGGTGCTGCTCTACGTGATGCTGTTCACAGCGTTCACCATCTGGGTCATCCGCCGGTTCATCTCTTCCACCTACGGCAAAGGCGTCAACGCCATCTGCCAGGATGAGGTAGCCGCCGAAATCATGTCGGTGAACACCAACAAGATCAAAACCATCAACTTCATGATATCCGCAGGACTCGCCGGTTGCGCCGGTGGCCTGTTCGCGCACATCATCGGGTATGTAAACCCGCAGTCCTTCAACATCCTCAAGTCCACCGAAGCCATGGTCATGGTTTACCTCGGCGGCATGGGGTCCCTGTCCGGAGCGGTCATCTCCGCCATCCTGTTCACGGCCCTGATGGAGGTACTGCGTTCACAGGCCATCATTGATGTGCTCACTTCGCCTGCGACTTTCATCTTCCCCGAGTGGGAACCCTCCGCAGGCGTCATCAAGTGGGTGATCATTCCGCTGATGCTGGTTCTGATCATGCAATTCCGCCCCGAAGGACTTCTGGGCAACAAGGAGCTGTCGGACGTGTTCCCGAAACTCAAAAAATACTACACGTTCAAATAAGGGGGCGACATGTCTTTGCTTACTATCGACTCCCTGACACAACGTTTTGGCGGCCTGCAGGCCGTATCGGAATTCAGCGTTGAGATGAAAGGCGGCGAACTGATGGGACTTATCGGTCCCAACGGCGCCGGCAAGACCACCATCTTCAACCTGATTTCCGGCTTCTACCAACCAACCGAAGGGTCCATCACCCTCAATGGCACACCCACCGCAGGCTTGCGGCCGCATCAGGTCACTTCCCTGGGGGTTGCCCGGACATTCCAGAACATTCGCCTCTGGCACGACATGACTGTTCTGGACAACATTCGTATCGCCCAGCATTATCGCATGGGATACTCGGTGTGGGATTCCATCATTCGCGGCAAGAAATACCGCGAACGTGAAGCGCGAATCCTTGAAATTGCCGAGGAGTTGCTTGAGGCCATGTCCCTCTCTGACTATGCGTTGGAGTACCCGAAAAACCTGCCATACGGCCTCCAGCGCCGCGTGGAGATAGCCCGCGCCATGTCCATTCGCCCGAAGCTGCTGCTTCTGGATGAACCTGCCGCCGGCCTGAACTCGTCTGACGTGGAAGAGCTGATCAAGCTCGTCAGCTGGATTCACGAAAACTTTGATATCACCATCTTCATGATCGAACACCAGATGAAGGTCGTGACATCGTTGTGCCAGTGGATCAAGGTCATTGACTTCGGCGCCACCATTGCCGAAGGCACCGCTGAAGACATTCAATCCAACCCGGCCGTCATCAAGGCCTATCTTGGAGACGACAACATATGAGTACTCCACTTATCGAAGTCGAAAATCTGTACGTCAAGTACGGCAATATCGAAGCCCTGCACGGCATCAACTTCACCGTGGGCGAAGGCGAAATCGTCACCCTTATCGGCGCCAATGGAGCCGGCAAGTCCACGACGCTCATGTCCATTGCGCAGTTGCCGCCGCCCGAGGCTCCCAAGGTCATCAAAGGCGATATCCGCTTCAAGGGGCAATCCATCCTTGGCATGTCCCCGGATAAAATCGTTGCCGACCTGCACGTAGCTCTGGTTCCCGAAGGACGTCATATCTTCGGCAACCTGACCGTTGAGGAGAACCTCAAGCTGGCCACATACGCCCGCAAAGACTCGCAGGCCGACATTCAGCGGGATTACAACCGCGTCTATTCCCTGTTCCCGCGCCTTGACGAGCGCAAGAAACAGCGCTCTGAATCCTTGTCCGGCGGTGAACAGCAGATGCTGGCAGTTGGGCGCGCACTCATGTCCGCATGCCGCGTCGTCATGCTTGATGAGCCGTCAATGGGCCTTGCTCCCCTGCTCATGTACGATATGTTCCGCGCACTCAAAGAATTGAACGAGGAAGGCATGACCATCCTGCTCATCGAGCAGAACGCCAAGCTCGCTTTGGACTTTGCCCACCGCGGATACGTTATCGACACAGGTGAAATTGTAGCCGAAGGCCCCAGTGCCTCACTGATGGACGATCCAGAGGTCAAAAGAGCCTATCTGGGCGGCTAAAATCAGTAAAAACGATCAAAAAAATGGCGCTCCGACAAATCCGGGGCGCCTTTTTTTATTTCATAGACTTATACCCGTCTAGGTTCCACAAAATGTCTGCCTGACGATTTCTTCCGGCTTGGGAGGATTCCTGTACTCATGATATGCGGGTTGATCATCATACGGATTTTCTAGAACCTCGATCAGCCGGTGCGTCAACGTATAGTCACCATCATCTTCGGCTGCCCGGATTGCCTGCTCGATCCTGTGGTTGCGCGGAATATAGGCCGGATTGACCTGACGCATGCGTTGCATGCTCTGATCCGGGGTTATACCTGCTCCATCAAGGTAACGCTCCCACTCACCGAGCCAGGACGTAATAGCCGCTCCATTGATGAACAAACCGGAAAAGGTATCAAGATCTTCGGCAAGCGTTCGGAAAGCAATCGTAAAATCAACGTGATCCGCATGCATAAGGCGAAGCAACTGTCGAGCATGCTCAAAGCCCTCCTCCGTATCCGGTAAACCGATCTTTTCCGTGAGCACCTTTTGATAACTCTGCTTGAAGATGGAAGAGAAGGTCTCAAGGGTGGTCTGCGCCACGCTTCGTGCTTCATCTTCATTTTCGCTAAGCAGTGGAAGGATACATCCGCCGAAAGCCGCCATGTTCCATTGCGCGATGGTCGGCTGGTTATTGAATGCATATCGGCCGAAATGATCGATGGAACTGAACACCTTGTCCGGCTCGTAGGTATCCATGAACGCACACGGGCCATAGTCTATGGTCTCGCCGCTAATAGCGGTATTGTCCGTATTCATGACGACATGGATGAATCCCACCCCCATCCAGCGGGCCACAAGTTCTGCTGTGGCAATGCAGACCAAACGATACAGGTCCAGATACGGTGTGCTCGACTTCCTGGCAGCCGGGTAATGCCGCTCAATGACATGATCAGCCAGTAACCGAACAGCTTCCCAGTCCTCACGCGCTGCAAAGTATTCAAAGGTTCCGACACGGACCAGACCGGATGAAACACGAGTCAGTACGCCTCCCGGTGTGGGCTTTTCCCTGAGCACGATTTCGCCTGTACTGACCATTGCCAGTGAGCGCGTTGTAGGAATGCCCAGCGCATGCATGGCCTCACTGACGATATATTCTCGCAATACCGGCCCAAGGGCGGATCGCCCATCGCCAGCACGCGAAAAACGCGTCTGTCCCGAACCCTTCAATTGAATATCGTACCGCCTTCCCTTCTCAGTCAGCACCTCTCCCAACAGGACTGCACGGCCATCACCCAGTTGCGGAACAAATCCTCCGAACTGATGCCCTGCATACGCCATGGCCAGTGGCTCTGCCCCATCCGGCACCTTGTTGCCAGACAGAATGGCCGCCAACTCAGTAGTATCCTCCGGGAGGTCGAGTTCCATAGATTGCATCAAAGGTCGATTCAACCGTATAAGCTCAGGCTCATTGACCAGAACAGGGTCAATACGTTCATAGAATCGATCGGGAAGGCGTGCATAACTATTATCAAATCGCATAGGTGCTCCTGACTTTTCATTACTATTACTTCTTATAGTAATACGTATCAGACAAAAATCCACCTTTGTATGCAATCGTCCATGTGACTAGCAACGGTATGCAATGAAAAAGGCGCGCCATATGTCTATGACGCGCCTTGGGCATTCATTCTGATCGGCTGCTGCCGATGCGAAATTAATCTTCGATGACAGTAGCCTTGTTGATGAAAACCGGCTCAACAGGAACATCGTCGTGGAAACCGTTACGCCCGGTAGGTACTTCCTTGATAGCATCAACGACTTCGGTGCCTTCGACAACTTTGCCAAAAACAGCGTAGCCCCAGCCCTGAGGGGTCTCTGCGGTGAAGTTCAGGAAACCATTGTCCTTGACGTTGATGAAGAACTGGGAAGAGGCAGAATGCGGATCCATGGTACGGGCCATAGCCAGGGTGTAGCAGTCGTTCTTCACACCATTGTTAGCTTCGTTCTTGATGGGCTCACGGGTCGGCTTTTCATTCATGTTCTCATCCATGCCGCCGCCCTGAACCATGAAACCATTGATGACGCGGTGGAAGATCAAACCGTCGTAGAATCCGTCTTCAACGTACTGCTGAAAGTTGGCAGCGCTGATGGGAGCCTTGTCGAAGTCCAGTTCGATGACGATGTCGCCCATGCTTGTTTCCATTTTGATCATATTCATTCTCCTTTGTACCGGAAGGTCCGGTGTAATGTCGTTTATAGTGAGTCTGAGGCGTTTGACATCTCACACATCATAGCTCTTCAATATTCTCTTCAGGTGGCTGGACCGTCTTGCGAACCTCTACCTCTCCAGGCTCTCCATTGGAATTCACACCTGTAGAAGGCTGAACCGAAAGTGGAGACCCCAGACGCAGGACATTGGTATCCATAACCTGATCAGTCTGTGGCCGAGCCACTTCCGACTGCTTGGGCGCGTACGGGTTTTCCGGCTGAAAATGCACCGGTGCCGGACGATCCAGAAATGCGGTCACAAAGAAGGCAAGCGCCATCCCGGCCACTATGGGCTTGAGAACCCGAATGAGTGGAGACCGACGTTTCATGATAATCAATTATCCTTTGAGTACCTTGGCGATGGTCTTCTGGTCCTCTTCCTCAAGGTACGGGTGCATGGGCAGGCTGAAAATACGATCAGCCACGGAATCACACACAGGGAAATCACCCTTGGAGTAGTTCAGATCAGCAAATGCCTTTTGCTGATGCAACGGCTTGGGATAGTAGATGACCGAAGGTATATCATTTTCGCGAAGCTTGGTCATCAGCTCCTCTCGATGGGCGCTGTCGTTGGCAAGCAGTGAGTACTGGGCCCAGACAGAGGTATTGCCTTCTGCCACCTTCGGAACAACCAGATCAGGAACGTCACTCAGCAGTTCTGCATACCGATCAGCAGCCTGCTGCCGCTTTTCGATCTCATCGGCGAAAATGGCGAACTTCGCGAGAAGGACCGCCGCCTGCATGGAGTCGAGGCGCCCATTGATGCCAAGACGCACGTTCTCGTACTTGTCCTCACCCATTCCATGTACACGGATGGAGACAAGCAGCTTATGCAGCTCATCGTTTTGCGCGAAGACCATACCACCATCACCGTAACAACCAAGCGGCTTGGCCGGGAAGAAGGAGGTACATGCGACATCGCCCAGCGAGCAGACAGGTTTACCCTTGTAGGTAGCGCCAAAAGACTGTGCTGCATCAACGATGAGGAACAGCCCGTTATTGTGAGCCAAAGGCTCTATACGGTCATAATCAGCCGGTTGACCGAACAGATCAACGGCGATCACCCCTTTGGGTGTCAGGTCCTTGCGTTCATTTTTGACGTAGCGAACCTTGCGGCGGAGGTCGTCGGGATCAATATTGAAGGTGACCGGGTCGATATCGACAAATACCGGCGTTGCACCAAGCAGAGCAATGGATTCTGCAGTCGCCATGAACGTAAACGGGGTCGTGAAAACGGCATCACCCGGTCCAACCTCAAACGCCATCAGCGCCATGATCAGGGCATCAGTTCCCGAGGCACATCCAACAGCATGCTTAACGTCAGAAAAATCGGCAAGTTGGTCTTCGAGTTCGGTTATCTCCGGTCCCATGACATATGCGCCATGATCCAACACACCATCAATACCCTTTTTAACCGCCTCTTCAACACGCTGATATTGCGCTTTCAGATCGATGAAAGGAATTCCCATATTCTAACTCGCTTTGTTTATAACTATCTGGGTGGGACATACCATCTTCCTAGCCGGTCCCACAACGCTTTCGCCTTTATAGATCGCGTGACTCGCGAAACAGCTTGGCAGCCTCTACGAATCGAGGAGCCCACTCAGGTACGGCAAGGGCGTGGGTGTGATTGTATCCTGCAAGCGTATTGTTTACATGCAGGCCGTCCCAACCGATGCCGACCCCTTTGCCCCTGTCCATGCGCATGGCATAATCGAGAGCTTCTTTCTCTTTATCCAAACACACGGAATAATGAAATTCATGACCTAAAACACGGCCACCTTCTGGAAAAAAGACAGTGTCCCGAACCGCGACGGCTTCTGTATATCCCAACCCCTGTGGGCGCTGACAAAAGGTAGTCCCCACCGGGAATACACCTGCCATGGGATAGGTATTGTCATCTGTCTTGAGGTAATCACACAACACCATGAAGCCACCGCACTCCGCATACACCGGAGCACCGGCCTCGGACAAGTGCCGCAAGGAATCGAGAACACCCCTGTTTTTGGCTATGCGATCGGCAAAAACTTCTGGGAAACCGCCACCAATATACAGCCCATCCACTTCGGGCCACGGTTCATCCGACAACAGGCTCAGACGGACAAGTTCGGCCCCTGCGTGTTCCAGTGCCTCAAGGTTCTCCGGGTAATAAAACCAGAGAGCGGCATCGTGGACGTAACCGATACGAACATTGCGAGGCTTGGGATCGCCAGGAA
Source organism: Pseudodesulfovibrio profundus (assembly GCF_900217235.1). Taxonomy (NCBI): domain Bacteria; kingdom Pseudomonadati; phylum Thermodesulfobacteriota; class Desulfovibrionia; order Desulfovibrionales; family Desulfovibrionaceae; genus Pseudodesulfovibrio; species Pseudodesulfovibrio profundus. The sequence continues at coordinate 1,476,508 of NZ_LT907975.1, forward strand.
ATAATTGGGGAACCTGTTGGGACGTAGCAGGTGCAGCAGAGGCAATTTTCAGAATCGCTTCCAGGTCAAGCCACTCCTCAGCCATGGTCGCAAGCGCATCCAACGCTTTTTGTTCGCTTCCGTAATCAGTACCGTCGTACTCCTGGTCTGACATCAACCCCATGTGACGCTCCGGAATAGGGTTATCCTTGAGCTTGGGAAGCATGCCCAGCACTGGTATGTCGGTATGCTCCTCGATAGATTCCTTGAGGACGGAGCGATGCCGTTCGCCGGCAGTTCTGTTGAGGATCACACCGGCCAGATTCAACCCCTGCTCGAAATGAACGCACCCTTGCACGATGGCGGCAACAGTTCGCGTCATCTTGGTACAATCAATGGTCAATATGACAGGAGTATCAAGCTTGCGCGCCAACTCAGCCGTGGAACAGCTACCATGTCGATCCTTGCCATCGAACAATCCACGGTTGCCTTCTATCAGGCTGATATCACGACCGGCGGACTTGTGGACCAGCAGGGACTGCAACATGGAGTCGGTATGAAAAAACGGGTCAAGATTAGAACAGACAGAATCTGCAGCCAGACCAAGCCATTTGGCATCAATGTAGTCAGGGCCTTTCTTGAAAGGGGCAACTCGTAAGCCGCGCAGATGAAACGCGCGAGCAAGGCCCAGGGAGACAATAGTCTTCCCGGTACCGCCGGATAAACCGGCTAAAATAAATCTGGGGATTGTTATCGGCACAGGTTGTTTTGAAGCTATGAGCCTAAAAGGCTCGCATTCTGAAATCAGCACACCGCACCCGGCAGCGCTCTAGACCGTGCTCCCGTGGAGCAAACTTTGACTGCCAAATACATAAATACGCAGGCGCCCAGAATCAAGAAAAGCCTTGCCCGGAAACGGGCAAGGCCTTGTGATCCGAACTTCGCGAAAAGATTAACCTTCGCCCTCGGAAGCAGCCTGCTTGCCAGCGCCAGCAAGGCCGTACATGGTGGTGGAACCGGAGGACCAGAACACCAGTTTTTCTTCCTGAATCAGCTGGGTAAGAATCTTCTTGACTGCACGGCTCTTCTCTTCCGGGAACAGCTTGGTGAAGTCATTGAAGTAGAACTTGGACTTATTCTTGGATTTGGACTCGCAAAAAGCAATAATTTCAGCTTTTGCGGCTTCAGGATCGAGTGCCATAGTCGGACTCCTTCATTGTTGCAAAGTCGGGGTACGGCGGAATGCCGTACCCCGGAGCTTTATTATCTTACCACTTGAACTGAGTGGTCTGACGCCAGGTGTAGTATGCGGGATCACGGAAATCATCAATCAGGTGAGAGCTGAATTCCAGTTCGCATTTCTCGAAGAAGCGTTCCCAACCAATACGGTTAGCCCAGTCGCCCAGACGCTCGTACTTGTTGGCCTCGGCAGCGTAGGTGTCGAGGATCTTCTTGATGACCTTGGTCATCGTAGGCCAGCGAGGCGGCTCGTTGGGTACGAAAGGTACTACAACCTTGGAGAAGGCGGGCTTGGTGATACGGTTGGAGATCTTACCACCAACCATGATGGCAATACCGTCACCTTCACCGTCGGACAGAGGCAGGGAGGGGCACATGGTGTAGCAGTTACCACAGAACATGCAGCGCTCTTCCTTAATTGCGACGGTCTTGTAGGTCTCACCGTTGAGCTCTACCTTGGTCGGGCGAACTGCACCGGTGGGGCAGGAAGCGACGGCCAGGGGGATCTCACAAAGGTTGTCAAGGTACTCGTGGTCAATGAGGGGCGGCTTGCGGTGAACACCGAGGATAGCGATGTCGGAGCAGTGAACCGCGCCACACATGTTGAGGCAGCAAGCCATGGAGATGCGAACCGGAGCAGGCAGCTTCATGTCCTTGAAGTCATCGAATACGACGTCCATGGTAGCCTTAACGGTACCGGAAGCGTCGGAAGCCGGGGTGTGGCAGTGAATCCAACCCTGGGTGTGGACGATGTTAGTGACACCGGCACCGGTACCACCAACGGGGAACTTGTGAGAACCACCGTCGAACTTCTGGCCTTCCAGGAAGGTCATCAGTTCTTTGGCTTCGTCCAGGGACTCGAGGATGAACTCGATGTTGTTACGAGTGGTGAAACGCAGGTGTCCACCGGTGAACTTGTCAGCGATGTCACAGAGTTCACGAATGTAGGTGACGGAAACCAGACGTGCGGAACCGCAACGAACGGTGTAGACTTTGTCACCAGACTCGGCGGTGTGGCACAGGAGACCCGGTTCGAGGATCTCGTGGTAGTCCCACTTGCCGAAGTTCTTAGCAATTACCGGGGGAAGGAAATCCGTGAAGTGGCGGGGGCCGATATCAGAGATACGACCTTCCATCGGTTTGTCAGGATTGTATCCGGAAGAAATGAAAGCCATATTATTTTCCTCCAATCTTTAGCGCTGGTGGCGTTTACGGAATTCGGCGAGATCGCGATCCCAACCACCATCAACGTCTTCTGCCTTCCAGAAGATGTAGGGGTTGTGGCGGGGTTCCTGAACGTGGCGAGGATCAGCAGCGATGCCAGCGGCATCAGCCAAGGCGGCAAAGCCAAGACGCTTCATGGTCTCACCGATACGCTCACGGTTCTTGCCTTCGTCCATCCACCAGTCCCAAACGTTTTCAACGATGTCTTTGATGGCCTGGTAGTCGTCGTCCTTGTTGACTTCAACGAAGGGAACGAGCAGGGAGCCCATCTGAGGACCGTCGAGAATCGGAGCCTTAGCACCGCAGAAGATGGACAAGCCGCGCTCGTCACCGATCTTCAGGGCCTGAGGCATGGTGTTGATGCAGTGCATGCAGCGGACACACTCTTTGTGGTCCATGACCAGCTTGCCGTCTTCGAATGCGAGGCATTCGGACGGACACAGATCGACGACTTCCTTCTGGATGTCGAATGCACCCCAGTCACGACCGGCGTGAGCGCCAGCGTTAGGAGCGATTTCGCCGCCAACGTAAGCAGCTACTTTTTCCTGGTCGATCTTGATGGCGCCTTTCCAGGTACCGATGAAGGCCATGTCGGAACGTGCGATGGATGCAACGCAACCGTTCGCGCAACCGTCGAACTTGAACTTGAACTTGTAGGGGAAAGCCGGGCGGTGCAGCTCATCCTGGTATTCCTGGGTCATGTTGTAGCACAGTTCCTGAGCGTCGTAGCAGGCGTACTGGCAACGAGACATACCCATGCAGGAAGCGGGGGTACGCAGGTTGGAGCCGGAGCCGCCGAGGTCGACGTCGAGGTCGTGAGTCAATTCCCAGAAGATTTCTTCGAGCTGCGGAGTAGCAGTACCAAGCAGAACGATGTCACCGGTAGCGCCGTGCATGTTGGTCAGACCGGAACCGCGGAGATCCCAGATGTCCATCAGCTGACGCAGGAAGTCAGTCTTGTACCACATACCGGCGGGCTGAGCCACGCGAACGGTGTGGAAGTGAGCAACGCCGGGGAACATCTCAGGCTGGTCACAGTAACGGCCGATAACGCCGCCGCCGTAACCGAAAACGCCAACGATGCCGCCGTGCTTCCAGTGAGTTTCACCATCGGTGAAAGACATTTCAAGAACGCCGAGCAGATCTTCAGGGCAGTCCACTGCAACCTGGTAGTCAAGACCTTTTTCGTTCTTGGCTCGGTTTGCTGCCTCCTGTTTGATGTCGGATACGAAGCTGGGCCACGGGCCGCTTTCCAGCTGATCCAACAGAGGAGTTTTGTGTTTCGCCATTCCCTTAACCTCCATTGTTTGATTAAGATGTTGCCATCAACCATTCTAATCCGGGCCGACTGCAGAATATTTTCCGGAGCCCGGACACCTTTGCTACATTACGCATCGTGCGTTGAACAGGGGCCTTTTGCGCACCTATTCACAAAGTATGCAGGGGTGCCAATGTAATGGACGCATCCGATTTATGTCAACCGGTAATTGCCCAAAAAGCATTGTCAAACCTGATCATACGGGCCCATCGCCCGTCCCGCGCCTTTGCTCTTTCTCGCGCGCAGACTTGCGTTTGCAGTCCATGCAGAGTATCGGTCCTTGGCAACAGGTTATGGATCGACATAATCGTTACAACAAAAGAATTTCAGGAGCAACACAAACTTGCAGAATACGAATGATAACAATCTTCAATGTAAGCGGTGCGGCGCATGCTGCAGAAAAGGCGGTCCGGCTTTGCACGAAGAAGACATGCCGCTTGTTCAGGATGGTACAATCCAACTGTCCGATATCGTCACACTTCGACCTGGAGAGCGTGTCTACAATCAGCCCGCCCAGTCAATCCTCCCCCTTGAGACCGAAATTCTCAAGATAAAGGGACGCGACAACGGGTGGACATGCATCAACTTCAGCCCTGATGGACAGAACTGCGGTATTTACGAGACTCGTCCGCTGGAGTGCGAACTCCTTTTCTGTCTCGAACCAGAGGCGCTATCGGCAGTATATGATAAAACCAGGCTGACGCGGGCGAGCCTGCTGCCTGAAAACCACCCTCTCCTTGAACTCATCGAAGAGCATGACAAGCAATGTTCTCCCATTCTTATGGAAGAAACGGCAAAAAAGGCTCGTGAAGGAGATGACGAGGCAGGCGTCAAATTGAAAGAAATCGTTCTGTTCGATATGGAAGTTCGACGCTTGGTAGCAGAAAAGAGCGGTACAAACGCAGACATCACCGAATTCCTTTTCGGACGTCCCTTACGTGTCCTGCTCGGAACCATGAACATCAAAGTATATGAAAAGGGCGATTCCGTACGATTCAGCTTCGCCCAGGGAGCCTAACATGAAAGACGAACGAGGCCACTACTACACCCCGTCACTGCAGCACCCCGAAGTTCGCATGTACGTCCGAGACAACGAAGGCGTCATTGAATTTCGACTCTATAACCCCAATGAACCGATCATCTGGGAAAAACACCAATGGGTCCCCTACTCCGCTATCCAGCAGGCCGCCGAAATGTACAAGGAACGCGCCACGGATCGGAACCCCCTTGCGCTGTACGACCTGGAGATCGCCAAGAACCTTCTGAAGGCTCACTAACGCCTACGAATAACACATATTTCATCGGGCCTTGAGTTGCTTGAGGCCCGATGAAAAAAATTTCATGATTATTCGGGATATTTTCCTGTTTCTCTACTGAAGAACGGGAACATCCCCTATTGCTCTCTTTTCGGGGCTGTGGCTTATTAGAGCCACATTTTCCCGGCATCCCCGTCGGGAACTCCCCCCGAAAGGCCTCAATCACCGCCATGAGGCCTTTCTTCTTTTTTTGAAGAAGAAAACCCCTACTTCAAAATGAAGGCCGCTCCCTCATTTTCGTAAACATCTGGCCAAACGAGCTTCAGACTCGAAGGGGCAACAGTATTGTCGGTGCTTGAGTGTCCCAAGCTGTTTCGGACACACTTCGACCAAAGTCGAAAATACAATGGATGGCTGGGAAAAGGCAGAGTCTCAAGCAAAACAGCATGTGACTCGTGAAAGTGGGAGAATGCAGTGCTCACAAGCCACTAAAGGCATAGAGTAATATGACTTGCTATTGGCATCTACCGGTACAAGATGCGACAAAAGCCCCTCAAGAGCTACCGACATTCTATTCGTGGTATGCTCAACAACTCTAAATCAACCAATCATAGAGACACCGATTTCACGGCAAAATAAGGTTTGATTTCCCGTGTGTTAGACTCGGCTATGATTGAGCCAATCAAAACACGACTAATTCTGGAATTGCAGCCACAAAACGCCCGCCCCACTCATTGATGTAATGATGCTGCTTCATGATTTCTTCTTTGATATTCCAAGGAAGAATCAAAACAAAGTCAGGCTTTTCTTCTCGGAGTGTCTCAGGTGAAAGAACCGGAATATGACTGCCAGGCATGTAGCGCCCCTGCTTATGAGGCGAGGCATCAACGCAAAATGAAATGAGATCTGTTCGGGCTCCACAATAGTTGAGAAGCGTGTTGCCTTTGGCTGCAGCCCCATAGGCAGCTACGGTTTTCCCCTCACGCTTTTGGTCCATGAGAAAGGCGAGGAGTTCTCTTTTGATCAAGTCGGCTTTTTGCTGAAATCCAGTATAGTAATCGATTGTCCCCGCTCCCTGAGCCAGTTCATCTTCAAGACAATCTGCAACAGCACGTTTGACCTCTCGCGCTTCCTCTTCGTGGCATGCAAAAATTCTCAGAGACCCGCCATGTGTCGGCAGATGCTCGACATCAAAAATGGTCAGGCCATTTTCCTGAAATATTCGTTGAACCGAGAGCAGTGACAAATAGGAATAATGTTCATGATATATGGTATCAAACTGGTTTAAGCGAACAAGATTCGCCAAATGAGGGAATTCCATCGTAATGGTACCCCCCTGCTTCAAGGCAATCTTCAGACCGGAGACAAAATCATTAATATCAGGGACATGTGCGAGAACATTGTTTCCCAAAAGCAGGTCTGCCTGCTTTCCTTGTTCAACCAATCTACTTGCCAGTTCAGAACCAAAGAATTCTCTGAGAGAATGCACCCCTTTTTCCTCAGCAGCGTCAGCAGTCCCGCCTGTAGGCTCAATACCAAGACATGGAATTCCTGCCTGAACAAACCACTGTAAGAGGTAGCCATCATTGGATGCGATCTCTACCACTTGGGAGTCTGCTTCGAGTCCGAACCGTGATGTTGCCATGTCGACGTATTGCTTTGCATGCTCAACCCATGATGTCGAATAGGAGGAGTAGTAGACATAGTCATCAGAAAAAATATCTTCGGATTTCTTGTACTCTGCTACCTGAACCAAAAAACACTCTGAGCAGACAAAAATCTTAAGAGGATAGTAGACTTCTGGTTCATCCAACTGGCTCGAAGACAAAAAAGAGTTCGATGGCGGTTGGTGAAAAAGATCAATAAAAACATCTCTCAAAGGAGTGTCGCAATGGCGGCAATTCATGTAAAAACTCTCAATTATTTGATGAACGGCAGGGTAGCATCTCTGTCAGAAATTTCACTTGGCGGCAAAGGCCACTCAATGGCCAGTTGGGGATCATCAAAGCGAACTCCAGCTTCAACCTCTGGAGTATAGAACTCCGAGTGAAGGTAAAGCAATTCAGTATCCGCTTCCAATACCTGGAATCCATGCGCAAATCCTTCAGGGATTAACAGCGCTTTGTTGTCATGGCCTTCCAGTATTTCCCCATGCCACTTCAAATAGGTGTCAGATTCCGGCCTTAAATCCACAGCGACATCGAAGCATTTGCCTCGCAAGCATCGAATAATCTTGATCTCGGCATGCGGAGGACGCTGAAAGTGCATTCCTCGGATCGATCCAACTTTGCGAGTAAGTGAATGATTGATCTGGGCAATATTCATCCCCACGCCTCTTTCACTTAGTTCGTTTCGACAAAACAGCCGCGAAAATTGCCCTCTATCGTCACGAAAAGGTTCTGATTCCAAAAGGAGCAAACCTGCTAGGGGCAAGTCAGAAATAATCATTTTAAAGCCTCAAATTCGGCAATCTGCTTGATGGTTTTGCTACGAACATCCCCTGCGTTCGCCCACTCCTTATACCACTCGGCGGTCATTTCCATTGCCTTCTCAAAATCAGTCTTCGGCTTCCATCCCAACTCATTATTGACCTTGCTACAGTCCAAACCTAACAGCTTAGCCTCGTGAGGCTGCTCGCTCTGGTCAATTTGATGGGCTGCACCTTCTCCCCACAAATCGGAAAAGAATGTAACAACTTCACCAACTGTTTTGACAGATTCTTTTGCCGGACCGAAATTCCAAGCTCCGACATATTCCTGACCTTCTTCGAAAAGGGACTTTGCCAGGCGAAGGTACCCCGAGAGAGGCTCAAGAACATGTTGCCAGGGACGTGTGGCATGCGGTGACCGAATATGAACCGGATTACCAGCCTTGAAAGCCCTTACCATGTCAGGAATCAAGCGATCTACGGCGAAATCTCCTCCCCCGATGACATTCCCCGCTCGAACAGTAGCAACAGCCGTTGAATTTTGCCGGAAAAAACTATTTACGTAAGAAGCTGTGACGAGTTCAGCGCATCCTTTACTCGCTGAATACGGATCATGCCCCCCCATGGGATCGCTTTCCACAAAAGGAGTACCTGTCTCCTGATTCTCATAGCACTTATCGCTCGTAACGATGATCACAGAGCGCACATGTGGCGTATGCCTAATCGCCTCAAGCAGATTGGCAGTCCCCATCACATTGGTATTAAGGGTCTCAAGTGGGTTATCATACGATGGCCTGACAAGAGATTGAGCCGCCATATGAATCACTATTTCAGGTTTGAACGAACGAACCGCTGCCGAGATATCAGCTGCGTTATTGATGTCACCACCAACCCGTTTAACGGAACCTTCAACATTCGCCAAAGACCAGAGGGAAGGCGAAGATGGCGGTTCTAGAGAATATGCCGCAACCTGGGCGCCCATCTGCTCAAGCCACAGAGCTAACCATGCTCCCTTGAATCCGGTGTGCCCGGTAAGAAAAACTCTTTTTCCACTATAAAAATTCGAAAACATGACTACCAGATCTTCCAAGGAGCTTTGCCAGCATCCCACATGGCATTCAACTTTTCAGTGTCTCGCAAGGTGTCCATGCAAGCCCAAAAGCCGTCATGACGGTAAACCATGAGTTGGCCTTCAGCCGCAATCTTTTCAAGTGGGCCGTACTCAAAATCACACCCCACTTCTGGGGTAAGGTAATCGAAAACCTTTCTGCTCATCACAAAGTAACCGCCGCTAATGAGATCCTCTCTAGCTCTATCGGGCTTTTCCTCGAAAGCTAGAACGGCATCATTTTCCGTCTTAAGAACACCAAACTGCTGAGCAGGGTTAACACCCGTCACCGTGACCAACTTTCCATGGGAGTTATGAAAATCAAGCAAAGCCGCGATGTCGATGTTTGCCACACCATCACCATAGGTCATCATAAAAGTGTCGCCGGTGATATATTTCTCAATACGCTTGATACGTCCACCCTTGAGGGTCTGCGCACCGGTGTCGGACATGGTTATACGCCAGTCTGACTCATCGTGACAATTGTGCTGACAAATGGAATCAGGATGCCCAAGATCAACGGTCACATCATTATTCATCCATTGATAGTTAACAAAATAATCACGGATCATTTCACCTTTGTATCCGAGCGGAAGCACGAAATCCGTATGCCCATGCGATGCATAGGTTTTCATGACATGCCATAAAATCGGCCTGGGTCCAATATTCACCATCGGCTTAGGACGAAATTCGGTTTCCTCACGGAGACGAGTCCCCAAACCGCCGCACAGGATTACTACTTCCATAAACCTTATCCCTTCAAAATTCTTTTTAACGCGTCGCAGACTTTTGAAATATCATCCCTTGTAAGCTGAAGACCGCTAGGCAAATTGATGCCTGCCCCACTAACGGCATACGCATTGATATTTCTCTTTGAAGCAACCCGAGCTTCTTCCGTATCAGCATATGCAGGGATTGAACTAAGCGGGGAGAAGAATGGACGGGTATCCACTCCTTCCTGTTTCATTTTTTCCATAAGAATGAATTTATCCATTCCATATTTTGGATCAACGATAACTGTGGTCATCCAGTAACTGTTTACCACACCGACGGGTTCTGCATTCAGCTTGAGGCCATCAATATCACCAAGCTCTTCAGCGTACCAGTTAAATATCTCACGCTTGCCATCAACCAACTCCTGACCACGCTCAATCAAAGCAAGTCCCATAGCAGCCTGCATAGCACTCATTTTGTACTTGAAAGCAAACTCAACATTCACGGGGAAAACATTCCCCGCTATACGCCCATGGTCAAGTAAGAACAGGATCCGTTTGAAGAGGTCGTCGTCATCTATAACAATCATTCCCCCTTCATTGGTCGTCAGGCTTTTGGAACCATGAAAACTAAAACAACCAGTAGCGCCCAGGCTGCCAGCCCCTTTGCCTTTACATTGAGACCCCAGCGCTTCTGCCGCATCCTCCACAACGAACAAATTATTGGCCCGTGCGACATCGTGGATAGCACCCCAATCCGGCATACTGCCATAGAGCTCAACAGGGATGATGGCTTTGGTTTTCGATGTGAGGCATTCCTCAACACCTTTGGTAGAGATACACCACGTTTCCAGATCAATATCGGCAAAACAGGAATAGCGCCAACGTAAGAGACAGGAGCAGAAGAAGCTATCCATGTAACGTCAGGCACAACAACTTCGTCCCCTGCCCAACTCCCAAGGCAGCCAAAGAGAGGTGCAGCGCCGATGTACATGACGGCAAGCTGACAGCATTTTTGACACCAACGAATTCAGCGAAAGTTCTGTGGAACTTCTCATAGTAAACACTGGCATTTTCACCCCACGAATTAACAGCTGCATCTGTGACGTAATCAATTTCCAGCTTCGTAACAGATGGCCCGGCTACAGGTATTCGTTTCATGAATTAATTCTTGATGCACTTCAAGTAGTAATCTGGAGCTACGGTAATCTGCGGCTTGTTTTGAATAGCATCGTCTATCTCAAAGCGATCCGTTGTCTTGAGATACTCCCAGACTGCAGTCTTAGGATTATCACCTTTATCCCAGGGACGATCAGGGAAGTACCCTTCAGGCATATATTCAATGATAGTGTCCAAAACAACACAACAACTGTCTTTTGCAACAAGTGGAGCGTATGTTTTCAGCTCTGCAAGCACATGCTGATGGGTATGATTAGAGTCTAGAGCAACAAGAACTCGACTCTTTCCTTGAGCACAACTTTTCACTTGATCCACAACCCCCTCATCAATCGAAGAGCCTTGAATAAGTGTTATACACTTAGCCATGGGATGATTTTCGATCGCCTCACGGTTATCAGGCCTGATATCAATATCCACCCCAACGACTCCACCTTGAATATCCCTCATTTTCAACATGCTGGCATAGAAGACGAGCTATATCTGTCTCGATGTTATGGTCAGGTTTTACTTCCCATATGATTTCCTGCATCGCAGCCATATCTTGAGGGTATAGAATGAGGGGAAGCCCTATCTACTTGAAGTCATATGTATACCCACTCTCGTTGGAGCGCTGGGCCCAGCGATGATATTTTCCCAGAAGCTCTTTATCCTGCCCCAGAGTTTTCAATATTGGCAGCAACCTGCTGTTGGAGCTCAGTAGAATCCGTTATACTGTATCCCTTAATCCTACTTCATCAATCTTCTGTAACTGCGTAAACGAGATTGCAATCTTCAGGGTGTTCAAGCCTATATTCATAGCAGGCACGGCAAAATGCCTTTTCCATCCCGGTTCTCCCCCAACCATACCCCTTTTCTCAGAGACCGTTCTCAAGAACCAATCCATTTGTGGTGTAGAAAGCATCTTATAGTAGATTCCACTTTTATTGATCACCCTCAAGCCAGATTTCTCAATATCTTCAGACGGTGAAGCCCATCTGAAGGCCCTAGGATATCCAAGCACATCAATATCAAATGAGATACGCAGCAAAAAGGCTCCAGACACTCGTCTTTCAGACTTTTTAATATGCTTTGAGGATGTATCTTACCCCCGTGTACATAAGCAAAATTCTAAAAAACAAATTGTCAGTGAACCATCACCTTTATCATATGCTACTCACTAAAACGACCCCATGCTCGGTAAATCATTGAAGTAATCACAAACATCATAAATGAGCCCATTACATTAGTCTCTAATTAAATCAGCACTTTAACCACACTCAACTGCCCACAAGAGGGTAGGATAATATTATATTTGCTTCTGATCCTTCAAAAGACTTTTATTCAGGAAGCGGCTTGCTTCTTTATTCAGACGCATAAATACCAGCAACATCTTCAACAGGTTTAACCTCGAAATCAAGCGGTTGCAGCATTTGGTAGTAGTACATACATCCGGAATAAATATCATTCACACTCTCATCCGCAACATACTCGTCAATAAAGTATTTATTGGAAGAAATGGGCTCTGAGCGGGGCCAAATCCGGCGGCGTAGGCTACTTAGAGTCAATGCCTTGCGAATTTTGCGTTTACGTTCTTTGACTTCTTTTCTTTTCAACCTCCCAGAAATATCCTTCCTGACATCCTCTACCGGGACAGAGCATACTTCTGACAAAAATTGAATATCACCTTCAAGTAGCACGTTACTCCTCTTCAGGAACTCCTTTACAACAGCAGTATATACCCTTTCAGAATCAAGAGAGATATCTCTAATATTAAGTAATGATCTCACTTTCTGAATGGAATCCCACACATGGGGGAAAATAGTAATGGCATCATGCCTAATCAGCTTTTCCGCAATTGTACTTTTGTAAAACTCCGAAGCCCTAGGATCTATCTTCCCTTTCTTTCCAGTCTTTCCTACTAGGAAACCATTTGATTTAGGAGAAGTTCCAGGCAACTTAACGGGATATGAAAGGTAGAGAAAGTTAACACCTAGGCCTCCTGCAAGCATGGCCGTATAAATATCTGGGGCGGCAGAACCAAAAACTCTTTCTGGAGATTTCTCTTTTATCGTTTCAAGGAGCTTCCTGGAAAAAAAACTGTTATAGATAGAGGGTAACCACTTATAGCCCCCAGGATGCTCGAAGCGAGCTACCTTCTTGAGGACCTCAAACGAATTATAAATTGAGTACTCACCGCGACAGGATGCCTGCAAACGAGAAAGGGTACTGCCATCTACCGCAGGATATGTAAAACACCCGTCATCAACCCTAACAGCTTCAATATCATGCTCCTGAAACATATTCTCAACAACAGTCAAAGCATTTGGTAGAAATCCGTCATCATCACCAAGCACCGTGTACGCATCAGCCTCTTCGAGGTGCTTAAGTCCGAACTCCCAGTTGCCAGACATCGACGTGTTGGTGGGATTGCACACATAACGTATTCTAGGATCATCAAAGGACTTGACGACTTCCGCTGTATTATCAGCACTGTTATTGTCAACGACCAACAGAGACCAGTTGGGGTTCTCCTGGGCGAGTACTGTTTTTATTGCACCGCCAACCAAATCCCCTCTATTGTAGGTAGGCAACATGATTTGAAATTTCATCATATATCTCTTTATTTATTATCGATTCAAAGTCACCAAAACAGTACGAAGACTTGTTACATAGCCAGTCTCATTTTACACAACTTTACAGAACTCGCTTTGCCAAGCTTCGTAACAACTTAAACCGCCACTTGTTGCCGACATACTCGTGAGCCCCAGCATGCATCATTATCCTTGCATACAACCAAACGTCTGATTTTATGAAAAAACTTTTATACTTGTGAGCAAGGTGCGATCTGTTATCCACAACATTTTTAAAGGATTTATCCTGCCCATAAGTCCTGTGCTGGAGCATTAAGGTTTCGTCTACCGAAATAAAATGTGCCCCCAGGAAGCTCGCTCGAATAGCCATATCCCAGTCTTCATACCGGCCAAGCTCCTCATCAAATCTGCCAACCAAATCGAAATTTTCCCGACTCCCCATGAGTGTCCCCGTTCCAAGGCCTCCCCATGTATAGTCGGGACTTTTTGCTCCCGGCAGCGAAACAAACTGACCGAGCAGAAGATATCTCGCAACCATCTCCCCATGCGGTTCAGCAGGATGGCGTCCAATACCTTCGATTGTCTGTATAATCTCGTCCGGCTTTTCTTCAAGAGCAACTTCCCAGTTGCAGTAACAAAAAACTATCTCAGATGAATGGCCGTATTCCTGAATGCGATTGTACTGCTTGGTCAGCCGGGAAGGATAGCTCCAGTCATCGTCATCGAAAAAGGCTATGTAATCGCCTCGGGCATGGTCAAGGATACTGTTTCTGGACACAGGACAACCGCGATTTTCCTCATGGCGAATAAGCCGTATGTTGTCGTGCTTTTCCATATACGATTCAATGACGGAGATTGAATCATCCAAGGAGCAGTCATCAACAACGACGACTTCCGTATTGGGCCAATCCTGCTCAAGGGCGCTTTCTATTGCACGGCCAACTGTGTCCTGTGCATTGAAGCAGGTAATTCCAATTGATATCAGTGGGCTACTCATTAAACGCCCATTCCCTTTTTTTGGCTGAGTACATTTTCATAAACGCGCAAATGATCATCAATAGTATTGGCAATAGTCAAGCTCGCACCAAGATTCCGGGCGCTATGGGACATTTCTGCATACAGATCCGCATCACCCAGGGCTTTACAAAGTGCTGTAGACAAGGATGTTTCATCAAGAGAGCAATATACTACTCCCTCGCCAACTATATCTTTAGGGGCGGCCTGCTCGCTGATAACGACAGGCAATCCACAATAGAGGGCCTCGGCAAAGGCAAGGCTGAACCCTTCGTACTCCGAAGGCATAGCCATCAACGCACGCATCGAAGCCAGTCCTTTGAGAATAGAAGGGACATCTTCCCTGAATCCGAGAAAATATGTACTTCCGTCAACTTCCACTTCCCGAGCCAGAGCTTCCAGGCGCTCCCTTTCCGGCCCATCACCCAATATCAACAAGGACGCATTGGGGATTTTTTCCAAGACTGAGACAAAACTGCGTATGAGAAGATCCACATTCTTCAATGGCACAAGTCGTCCGCAACTCATTACAACAGGCCCATCGTCACCGATTATATCCCGAGCTATATCGATAGGTTGCGAGTCAAGAAAAAGTTGCTGATTCACCCCATTATGTATGACCGTATACGGTTTTCGGGCTATATTCTGTTGACGCCCGGTGACCTCCCAGACCTCTCTGGAGACCGCTACATAGTGATCGGTTGCAAATGAAAGAAGAGAACTCGCGACGCGGTATTTTCGTTTCCCGTGGGGAGCCATGCTATGAAGAGCGTAAACAACAGGGATGCCCAACCCCAGACTGGCGATTCTGCCCACATGCCCACTCACGATGTCACAGAGATGGATAATATCCGGTGCTTCCTCCCTGATCATCTGCCGCAACCGCTTGATCATGACGGGCTTGAAGAAACCAATGTCCTTGATATTGTCCGTAATTGATCGCACAGGAATACCTGTTGCCTCGAGATCCGCAAGCAGCGGACCGGATGAGGCCATGGGGATCGCAACAGGTTCGTGACCAGTATCCTTGAGCTGACGAACCATGTCTACGAGCAAGCGCTCGATACCGCCTCCACCCATTCTGTCAACTACAAATAAAATCTTCATGGCAACTATCTACAGGAATTCCCTATATACCGCCAAGAGCTTCTCTATATATCGCTCAATAGAGTACTCGGGCGCAATGGACAGGGCGGCTTGAGACAGACTGGAGTGGAGCGATGTATCCGATAAAACACGTAACAGTTTTTCTGCTATGTCATCGACATCCGTCGTGCAGACGAGAGAGGCATCAGCTGCAATCTCGATGGACGGCACATGTTCGGACACGACGGCTGGCAACCCGCAAAACAAGCTCTCAATATGAGCAATCGGTAATCCTTCATATTCTGAGGGCATTGCCAGGACATAGGCGGCTTTCAGATAGCTGGGGATATCGGCATTGTTCACATATCCAGGCAGACAGACTTTATTCTCGATTTGCAATTCCTGAACAAGCTGCTTCAGATCATCCATCTGTCCACCATCACCCAACAACAGAAGCGAAGCGTCGGGATCCTGCTCACTAACAATCGCAAAAGCCTTGATTAACTTGTCAAAATTCTTCAGGGCAACGAATCGACCAACGCCCACAATGGTTTTACCTGACAGGCCATGTCGTTCGAACAAGTCAAAGGGTTCCACATCCATTTTGGCAGGGTCCACGGCGTTATAGAGCACGCGGCTGGGACGTCCTGCAGTGTTATGATCTTTCTCAACCGTGGACGCCACTTCCTTTGAGACGGAAAAAAAACACGTCGTGGCATAGGATAATGTTTTATTGGCTAGTCTTCGGTAGATTTTGCGTTCGGATTTGGCAGTATGAACGTGGCAAAAAACCGGAACATCCAACCCCAGAGCAGCAAGACGCCCGAAATAGTCTGCTGAGAAATGCATTGTATGCACAATATCAGGCTGAATATCCTTCAGCTTCTTGCGCAACTCCAGCAGGGTATCCAAACGATGCGTTTTGATGCTTTTCTTGTCGCTACCAATGCAAAGGACCTCAACACCCATCTTTTCATATTTGGACATGAGGTCGCCCGTCCCGGAAAGGTTGATCACGTATGGATCGATTTCACTTCCCGCTTTGAGAGGCTGAACAAGGTCAAGCAGCCAGTTTTCGACTCCGCCAAAAGGTAGGCCTCCCACGATAAATGCCACTTTGATCGGCTTACCTTTCATGATCGCTCCAACGCACCAGGCACTTTTCCAGGTGCTCTTTGAACTCCGAAAACACGTGCTCGGGAAGATACTCAACTAGACACTCAATTGTTCCGAGCTTGCATGTATTTTTGTTGCACAGATAGCAGCCTTGCCAGCGAATGAGACTCAAGTGATCATCGCTGGGAAAGCGCCATGCCGGGCTGGTTGCACCGTGTATGACGACAGAAGGCGTATCTACGGCCACAGCAAAGTGCCTTGGGGAGGAACAGTTTCCCAAATGCATGACAGCCCTATCAAGAACGGCCGCCATCTGACGCAGGCTCAACATTTCATCGAAAACCAGAACATTGTTCCCGGCTTCAGCATTGATTTTGTCTGCCAGCTCTTTTTCCCCGGGACCATACAGGATCACGGCCTTCATGTCCGGGTGCTGCTCTTCCAAAATTTTCAGCAATGCAATATAATGACGAGCCGGCCACTTTCGGGTTTTCCGACGATGACTGGGATCGACTGTGATGAACGGCACACCGGAAAGCCCGTACTGCTTGAGAGTGGCCTCGGCGTCACTCTTTTCCTGATCGGTAAGAAACAGCTCGGGTTTATCCATATCCCACTCAATACCAAGTGGCGCCAGCACGCTGGCCTTGGCTTTTGCGGCATACCCGGATTCCATTTCCGTCCAGTGTGTGTAAAGGAATCTATTGTACCAGGGAGGAGAGAAAGAGAGTCGGACAGGAGCATTGGACAAGCCGACAACCCACTTGCAGCGAGGGAGTTGCTGAAAGTCAACGATGAGATCGTACCCCTGACGACCGACACGGGCGTACCATGCAACAGCCTTCAACGGGTTGGCAAGCTCCTTTTTATCGATAGCCCAAACATGATCAACATGCGGGTTATTCTCCAGCACACTGACACACTTCTTTTCTGTAAGGACATGGAGCTCTGCGTCAGGATACCGTTGCTTGAGTAGCTTGTAAGCCGGTGTCGAAAGCAACACATCGCCAATCTGGCGAAGCTGACACGCAAGAATTTTTCTAGGGGTGAAGCCCAACAGGTCGGTCATGGTGGCGTGGTATCCCAAAGAAAGCGAACTGTCACGTTTTTTTAAGGAGGGTACACCCAACGCCCATAGTCAGAAAGGCAGCACTTATCGGTTGACAGGCAAAGCAACTCCAGTTATCTAACTCGTCCCTGATCGTGCCGAAGTGGTGGAATTGGTAGACACGCTAGGTTCAGGGTCTAGTGGGAGCAATCCCGTGGAAGTTCGAGTCTTCTCTTCGGCACCAAGAATGCAAAAGGTTTGTGGCTAACCAGTCACAAACCTTTTTTCTTTTCCAACGAGCAGTTCGTGCGACCCGCGTCCAACGCCATGGGGTTGCCGTGAAGCAGAGAGTACAGAGCAACGTGCATTACCGCTCTGCCACGAAATAAAACGTACATAACTCTCGTTCGCCCCCTCATACCAACTATGCATCTGTTTGGATTATACATCCGAAGTGCCTATGCGCCCAAGCGCATTTTATTCTTTCATACCACTGAATCAAGAATAAATTATCCCCCAAAATAGCGTTGGGAGCCTGCTTCACAAGTGACCTGATCGTGCTGCGATCTAAAAACTTTGTCGTAAATGTGTTCCAGTTGTGATACGGAATCAACAGTGTGATCTGTCAACCTATACTCATTTACAAGGAGACTCCATGAGGTACCAAAAAAACAGCACTATTTTGAGGCTTTGGGCTCCGCTTTTGCTCAGTCTGACCTTGTTTTTGCAGGGGTGTCCGATGTTGATCATACCCATTATTGCCGCATACTCCGATTCTGGCATAACGGTTACGGTCGAAATCCCCAAGAGTGCTCCGGAAGTCTTTGCTGCCGCAAAAAAACGGGTAGAAAGTGGTGTGTCAGAATCCGGCATCACCTTCACCGTTACCGACATCGATGAGGATAATTATTTGATCAAAGTCGAAGGGACTGAAACGAAGTGGGAAGCGAGATTCACCGTTGTTCCAGTCAGCAAGAATGTCAGCCAGATAATTGCAACAGGGACAGATGATGAACGGTCACATGAAGAATCCGAACAACTGGTTCTTCAGGGTGTTAAGAATTTGTGCGATGACCTCGGGGTAAGGTATAAGGTCATTACTAACGATTAAACCCTATTTCATTCCTTGTTGCAGTAATTGCAAGGGGCATGTTCGCACAGAGATATGCAGCTTACCACAACAGGGTCAAAGAGGTAGATGTCCTTCAGGTTCTGCTATCAGTCCAAGAACATCACTCCATAAAACCCGCTCGTTGAAAAGCCAAAAACCATAAAAGCCTTCAAGCACTCTCTTGACTCCAAGATAAAAGGTTTGTGACTATCAGCCACAAACCTTTTTCTTATGTATCACCCGACTCCCACACTTCCACACTTCCACACTTCCACAGCCCAACAGCATGATGTTTGTTGGACTTTGCTATTGAATCAGCCTCATTCGACAACCTCGGTAATCCTGCGCAGCTTCCAAGACCAGTGTGATGTAGACGGCAAATCCACTACTTCGCCGGCCCCTTTATATCTCTCAATCCGCCATCTCCATTCTCAAGTAATGATCGATAAGAAAACGATGAACGCTACGCCCAAGATGATAACAATAACCATATCAATAGAAGATACGACGAAAGCAACTTGATTTTGGGATATTTATAAGGCACAAGCGTACAAAAAATTATAATTTTATTTACCAAGACATATGATAGACACCAACAAACACAACTCTCACGGTATATTCCCTACGACAGTAACCACAAAAGAGTGCAGCGACACCGGCATGGCCATGGTGCTCATCGCCCTGCTCATAGGGTGGTTCACTGATGTCAGAGAGTATCACCTCGCTGCCATCATCCTGTTAGTGCTCAACATGGTTTGGGCGCGGGCATACACCTATGTAGCTAAAGGCTGGCTCGGCTTTTCGACACTGCTTGGGACTGTCATGTCCAAAATATTACTCTCCCTGGTATTTTTTGTGGTTGTGACTCCCCTTGCCCTCTTGCGACGAATGCTAGGGCACGACCCCATGCAGCTCGGAAAATGGAAAAAGGATTCAACGTCCGTTTTTGAATCACGCGACCACACCTTCACTGCAGAAGAAATCGAACTCCCTTACTAGCAAACAAGGAACATCATGGATTTTCTCAAAGACCTCTGGGGCTTTCTTAAAGTACGCAAAAAATTCTGGCTGCTTCCGGTCATCCTCGTACTGCTCGTTTTCGGTTCGCTCATTGTCCTGACCAGCGGTTCGGCCATTGCACCGTTCATTTACACCGTATTCTAGAGGGCAATATGTCAGACGCCATTCTGGGGATTTCTGCCTTTTATCATGATTCAGCCGCTGTTCTTCTGGTGGACGGTGAAATTGTAGCCGCAGCACAAGAAGAACGATTCACTCGCAAGAAGCACGACGCAGATTTCCCGCACAATGCGGCCAAGTATGTTCTGAAAGAAGGCGGATTGCAGCTCTCCGACCTGAGTGCCGTCGCATTCTACGACAAGCCCTACCTCAAGTTCGAGCGACTTCTGGAAACATACAACGGTTTTGCTCCCAAGGGATTACAGAGCTTCCTTTCCTCCATACCGGTATGGATCAAGGAAAAGCTCTTCATGCGTAAAATGCTCAAGGACGAGCTTGCTCGTCTGGGTTCTGGCAAGCCGAAGATCCTCTTTCCGGAGCACCACCTCTCACACGCAGCGAGTGCATTTTACCCCTCCCCTTTTGAGGAAGCTGCAATCCTGACGGTGGACGGCGTCGGCGAATGGGCAACGACGACCATCTGCAAGGGGTCCGGGAAGGACATCTCGGTTCTCAGGGAATTGCATTTCCCTCATTCACTCGGTCTCCTCTACTCTGCCTTCACCGCGTTCTGTGGCTTCAGGGTCAACTCCGGCGAATATAAACTCATGGGGCTCGCTCCATACGGTAATCCCACGGCAGAGCGAATCGACACGTGGAAGCAAGCCATCTATGATGAGCTGATCGACGTACGCGAAGACGGCTCCCTGCTCCTGAACATGGAGTATTTCAACTATGCCACCGGCCTGACCATGTGCGAATTCCCCAAATGGGAATCGCTCTTTGGAATCCCGGCCCGCCAGCCTGAAACAGACATTTCCCAGGACTACATGGACCTCGCCTTTGCCATTCAGCAGGTGACCGAGGAAATTGTATTTACATTGGCTGAAACCGCCAAAGAGTTGACCGGCTGCAACAAACTGGTCATGGCTGGCGGCGTGGCGCTCAACTGTGTGGCCAACGGCAAACTGCTTCGCAACAAGACATTTGACGATATCTGGATTCAGCCCGCTGCCGGCGACGCTGGCGGAGCCCTGGGTGCGGCCCTTGCCGGACGGCACATCTGGCAAGGCAAGGAGCGCGTGGTCGATTCTGATGACTCCATGCGTGGCGCCTACCTCGGCCCCTCTTTTTCGGAGAACGACACCCAGCGCGTCATTCGTCAGTTCAAGGCGAAGTCCGTTAAATACGATGATTTCGGCAAGCTGACTTCGGACGTTGCCGACCTGCTTTCCCAGGGTAATGCCATCGGCTGGTTCCAGGGCCGCATGGAATATGGACCGAGAGCATTGGGCGGGCGTTCCATACTCGGTGATCCACGCCACCCGGAAATGCAGAAAAAGCTCAATCTCAAGATCAAGTACCGCGAGGGGTTCCGCCCCTTTGCCCCGTCCGTCATGGAAGAAGAGATTGCCACATGGTTCGATCTTGATCGTCCTTCACCATACATGCTCATCGTGGCTCCGGTGGCCGATGCGCAGTGCCATCCGCTCCCCGAAGGCTATGACGACATGGAGATGTATGATCGTCTGTACGTTCAGCGTTCGCACATCCCGGCCGTAACGCATGTCGATCATTCGGCGCGTATCCAGTCGGTCAGCAAAAAGACCAACCCTCGATATTGGGAACTTATCAATACCTTCAATGCGGAGCACGGATGCGGACTGGTGGTCAATACGAGTTTCAACGTCCGAGGCGAGCCTATCGTCTGTACCCCGGCAGATGCCTACACCTGCTTCATGCGCACCGAGATGGATTACCTCGTAATAGGTGACCATGTGTTTTCCAAAGCTGATCAACCCGAGTGGGACGAATCCAAAGATTGGATCAGCCAATTTGAATTGGACTAATTCTGATGAAAAAAATTCTCTCTTTTCTGAAGCAACTGGCGATTTTTCTTTTTATTACCATCGTCCTGCTCGAAATAAGCTCGTACGCCTACATTCGGTTCATCAATCCCCACATTCCACTGCCAACCTACAGCATCGTCAATGCCGGCAGTAAGTTCTGGGTATATATCAACGAGCACTTCGGGGTATGGCACGCTCCCAACTCCGAATACCTGCACAACAAGTCGTGCTTTGTGGTCAAGTACACAGCCAACTCCCATGGCATGAGAGACCAGGAACGCTCCATGACCAGCAACGACACCCGCGTTGCAATCCTTGGTGATTCCTTTGTCGAAGGATGGGGAAACGAGTCGGAAGACAGACTCTCCGACCGGCTGGAAGCGACTCTCGGCAAAGAGGTTCTCAACTTCGGAACCTCTGGGGGATTCGGGACAATCCAGGAATGGCAGCTCTATAAACACATGGTCCGCGAGTTTGACCATGATGTGGTTATATTGGGCATCCTTCCCCATAACGATTTCAAGGATAACGACTACGAGATCGGGCTGAAAAAAGCATCCTATCGCCCCTACCTGGATGGCACATATCCCGATTACGACCTGGTATACAGTGCGAAAGAACTGCCAAACATCAACAAGAAGACACCGTTTCTGAAGAGCTTTGATTTCACCTTACGCGAGTGGAGCAGTTTTTATCGCATCATGCGCTATCTCGGGTCCTACCGACTCGAAGGATTGACACTGGTCCCCCGCTGGCAGGAAGAGTTTGATCGGGAAAAGCCTGAGTCGCGTTACTATAATTTCACAAATGAAGAGTGGAATATCATGCGGTACTCACTGGAACAGATCGCAGAAGAAGCGCGAGACAAGAAACTGATCGTGTTCACGATCCCGGTCCTTCCGGACTTTGAGATGTACACCGGACAGGAACCGCCTTTGTCAAAGAAAATACGGGAACTGTCGGAGGAGAAAGGCTTCACTTACGTCGACATGCTCAAGGAATTCCACGAGCAGAAGTTGAATGCACATGATGTGTTCTTCGTATGTGACAACCACTGGAATCCGTTTGGCAACGAGGCTGCGGCATCTGTTCTCGCGCCAATCGTAGACCGGGCACTCCGAAGCAAACCTTCTCAATAGAAAGGGAAAAGGACCGGCGATCCGCACGGCCATACAAATCATAAAGGTCTCAGACCAATAAAAAAGGTTGCACTTCATCACTGCAACCTTTTTTATTACCGATTCGGTGTACGATCAGACGCGACCTGAAGAGGTGTTGTCTTTACTTGTACCGTGCTTTCACGGCACCAACCCTATTTAAAGCAACAAGACCTTAAGCCTTCATCTTCTTCCGTCCAAACCCGATCAATCCAAGCAATCCCACGCCGAGAAGAAGCATGGTTGAAGGTTCAGGAGCGGGAATCGGTCCGCTTGCTCGGTCAACATTCAAAATATGGAATGCGTATTCGTTTGTGACTGAACCATTGGCAGGCTGGTCCCAGTCAGCGATGAGCAGAGGGGTGTCCCCGTCACGTTGGAACCCATCAAGATAACTATCAGAAATGTTGAAGTTATCATAGGCAGTGAGGGTAAGGAAATAGCTTCCAACGTCCAGATTCACTGCATAAAATGAGTCATACCCGCCATAGTCATACCCAACACCGTTGGAAAGCTGTGTACCGGTAGCCCCACCATCATCCTGAAACTCGATCAGGCTTCCATCACTGTTCCAAAGCCCGAGCATGGGATCAAAGCCACCATCATCCCAAGAGGAGGAGAAAAAGACACGTTCTCCGGAACCAAGGACAGAAAAGTCAAACCGCAGGACATCATTATGATACTGCATATTACCGAAGTAATCATAATCCAGAGCCTGGGCATTGGTCGGTAGCATGAAACAGACAGCTACCAGGGCAAAAATCAAACGTTTCATAACCGCATCTCCTTTTTCGGATACAGTTAGCAAGATATGAACCATCCTCCAGAACACTGAAAAACAAAGTAATTTTTGGATTAACCCTTCAGTTCCCATGTAAATTTTTTCTTAGAGAATGTAAGCAATACCAACAAAATCCTGAGCCCCATGGCTGACAGTCCTATAAAATAGGACATCACCCGGGAATTTCCCCCAAGATGCACAATAGTGATTTCGGCTAGCCCAACTGGAATAACCGAATACGTATAGCATCAGCATATGTTAATGTGAGACAGCATGACCTGTTTGCTCTTGGCTTTAACTGAAGACATCCGGCATTCCAGTGTTTTTTGATCAGAGCATTGTAACTGCCAGTCACATGCTGTATAAGCTAACAGTATGATACTGCCTTATATTAACAATTCTGACGCGAATCGTGTTATAGACGGGCTAGTTTATCGTGCGAAGAACATTCAACCGATCAGGGAAAAAGATCAGGACATGCAGGCCGTCATCAAAAGGAAGTCACTATTATGTCATGCGTTGCATACTGCCATGACATTCTGCATCGCGCTCTTTCTGATCACCCTGGTGTCTGTGTCCAATCCTTGTCCGGCCTGGGGGCAAAACAGCGACAGGGTACAACTGGTAGGTTTCAACTACCCTCCATTTTATCAGGTGAAAAGTGGAACCGCGACCGGCATAGCCGTGGATCTGGCAGAAGAACTGTTTTCACGACTCAACCGAGAATACGCCCTTTCCATTTATCCATTGAAAAGAACGTTATCCATGTTGGAAAATGGTCAGGCAGACTGCGTGATCATCCTTATCAAGACCCCACAGCGTCAGAAGTTCCTTCATTTCACCGAACCCATTGTTACAGCTCGTGGGCTGATATGGTCCTCCACCGAGCGAGAGAAAAACCCCATCCACTTCGATACATTGCAGGACTTGCGCCGATACAAGATTGGCATAACCCGCGGATACAGCTATGGTCAGGAGTTCGACAATTTTCTGCAATCAATGAATGTGGAAACAGCAAACAGTGACTACTCGAACCTGCTCAAATTACTGGAACACAGAATAGAAATTTTCCCCGGAAATGAACTGGTCGTTCAATCGCTCATCAATCAACACCCCGAGCTACGCAACAAATTCCTGCGGTCGAGCAAGACATTCTTTGAATGGGACCTACGAATTGCCATCAGCCGCAAGTCCCATTTGGTCGAGCTTCTTCCTGAAATAGAAACAGTGCTGGCCGATTTGAAACGTGAAGGCATTGTTGATGCGATAATCCAGTCGTACTTGCAGTAATGGTTCCATGCCATCAGGAAAGTGACGTGTTTCTGAGCATTTCGCCCACAAACCAAAAAGCGGCTTACGTTTAATACGTAAGCCGCTGATTTATCTGGTACCAAGGCGGGGACTTGAACCCCGACGGCCGTGAGGCCGGCGGATTTTGAATCCGCTGCGTCTACCAATTCCGCCACCCTGGCACGGGAGACGTTCTTCATAGGGCAGGAGGGGGCTGATTGTCAATGGTTTGTAACAACATGTTGAACATGGGCATGAATCATAGGCGTGATGGAATTTCTGTCCATGCAGGAGACCTGCGTAAGACACTAAAACTTTATTGATTCCATGTTTTCTCGCTTGTCATGGGAGGTTGGGCGGTGATAGCTACGAGCTGTTCAATCGTTTATCTCAACCAAAGGTGTTTCCATGCTCCCCGTAGGCTCAATCGTCAACGCCCTCGCCATCATCGGCGGTTCGATCATTGGTTGCTGGCTGCAATCGCGCTTCCCGGACCGCATTCGATCCATTGTTTTTCAGGGCCTCGGCCTGTGCGTCCTGCTTATCGGGATTCAGATGGCCCTCAAGGTCGAGAACATCCTTATCGTCATCTTCGCGATTCTACTGGGCGCCATCACTGGCGAGCTTTGCCGTCTGGATACCCTGTTCGAGCGAATGGGCAACCGACTCAAGGGCCTTCTCAAGTCGAAGAACCCCAAATTCACCGAAGGGTTGATTACCGCCTCTCTCATTTACTGCATCGGGGCCATGGCTATCGTCGGCGCTCTCGAAGAAGGCATCAACGGGAACCCCGAGGTGCTTCTCACCAAATCAATTCTGGATGGATTCGCCTCCATCGCCCTGGCCGCATCCTATGGCTCCGGCGTCTTCTTCTCTTTCATCCCTGTCCTGCTCTACCAGGGAATCATGACCATTGGCGCGAGCTACTTTCAGCAGTACTTTTCCGACATGATGATCGCC
The DNA here is from genome assembly GCF_900217235.1 of Pseudodesulfovibrio profundus. Taxonomy (NCBI): domain Bacteria; kingdom Pseudomonadati; phylum Thermodesulfobacteriota; class Desulfovibrionia; order Desulfovibrionales; family Desulfovibrionaceae; genus Pseudodesulfovibrio; species Pseudodesulfovibrio profundus. The sequence continues at coordinate 1,502,114 of NZ_LT907975.1, forward strand.
CAGATCACTGCCTGCGGCGGATTGCTGATTATCGGTATCGGGATCAACCTGCTCGAACTGACAGAAATCAAGCTGGCGAACCTGCTCCCTTCACTGGGGTTCGTGGTCATCCTCACCGCCCTTTTCGCCTAATAAACCACCTCCCTGCATACTGCAAAAACAACAAGGCCCGACTCCCCATGGAGCCGGGCCTTGATGATAGAAGCACAATTCACTTATTCAGCTTCGACTTTTTCCTTTTTGCTGCTTCCCCCGCAACCGCCGCAGCCACGAGCTTTCTCCTTGAGATTTTCATCAGGCTCAACAATGCGGATATCATCTTCCGAATCAAGCTGTTTCTTGATCGTAGCGTACTCTATTACATCCTCGAAACATCGCTGCGCTTCCCAAACAGTCAGAAACTCGCCGAGCATTCCGGTCTGGAACTCCGGCATGTCGAATTTCTTAGCCCACACATTGTTCTTGAGAAAATCCCACGCGCCGATCCGTGGAGCCGTGATCGGCTTGTTGGTCTGGCGAAGCATAACTTCCCATTTTGTGTATTGATATACGTCGTCCAGAGTCTCGGCTGGTTCACAGGCATGGGTCTCACTTGCCTGAAATGATATAACCATTTTGAATCCGACCTGGATTTCCTTGAAAAATCGACCGAACTGGTCATGACGGGATGCTTCAACAAGCAACTCTCTAAAATCTTTGGCCATTATGAACTCCTTTCACATCCGATCTACAAAGATCAGCCATAATCCACCAATTCCCGCACAGTTTCAAGGGGTTTATCGGCTTTTGATTGATTCCCAATCACTTTTTTCGGATTTCAGGAGCCAAGGAGTGTCAGTATAATCGGGAGCGTACACGCGGACAAAATGGTCTGAACCGTTATGATCAACGCCATCACACGGTGATCACCACCCATCTGCCGGGCAAGGATAAAAGCGGACACTGACACCGGAATGGCTGTGTAGATCAACGCCGCATTGCGCGACAATTCATCAAGCCCAAGCAGTATGGAGCAGCCAAAAGCAACCAGTGGCAGTATCAGAAGATGCGCGACAGACGCCACGGCGACCGGCCAGATTCGACAGAGCACTCCTTCAAAACGAAGCCCTGCCCCCACTGCCAGCAGTCCCATGGGCAATGCAGCCTTACCCAGAATATCCAGCACATCCTGAATCGCGACCGGTAACGTGATGCTAAACCCATTCATCAAAAAACCGACCACGCATGACAGGATGAGCGGATTTTTGCCCAGCTCCTGCAACGTGCGAAGTGCCCCGCCGCCGTTGCCGCCATGACGGGCCAAAACCAACACGCACAGCACATTGACCAGCGGCACTAGCGTCAGCAACGCAACCGCCGAGAGCGTCATCCAGTCCGGCCCTAACAGTGCAGCGGCCACTGAGAGTCCCACGTAAGTATTCGGGCGTATGGCTCCCTGAAACACCGACGTGAACGCCGGACCATCCATGGGGAGCAGTCGACGCATAAAAACGAGGACCAGCGACACGCCCCCAACAGACAGCAACAGTGTCACGGCCAGCCCCAAGGCAGAGGCGTCAAAGGAACGCCCCGATAAGCCACCGATAAGCAGCGCAGGGAAAAGGACATAATAGGTCAGCCGTTCCGAAACCGGCCAAAAGCCAGTACCCGGAAACTCAAACCGGTACAGTGTGAATCCGATAAGAATCAGCCCGAAAATGGGCGCGACTGCCAGTAGAATGGGGGACATGGGCGAAACCGTACGCCTGCTGGCAGGAAAAAGGCAAGAAAAACGGGGAGCCTCTTGTGAAGCTCCCCGTATTGATTATTCGGGAACGGTTTCCATGGACGCCCATTTGGGTTCATGGAGCGGCAACACGTAGTCTGCCATCTCCTTGGCCTTGAGCAGAATATCGTATGCCTCGGCAGGACCGGTATTGGTTCCGGGAGGGATGACTTCCATCTCCATGGCCTTGACTTCGATGGGCGGCTCAATGTTCTCGAGGATGGTACAGAATCCGCAAATGAGGACGCTGCCCTTCTCGGTCTCGATCTTGATGGACATGCCGCCTTCGGTGTGAGCAGGCGTGTGGATCATGGTTATACCGGGTACGACCTCGGTGTCTTCGGACACGGTCACGATCTGGCCGTTGTCCTTGATGTCATCGAGGTAGTCTTCGAGGTAGCGGAAATCGAGAGGATGCGGATTGTACGCGGCCTCCAGTTCCTTTTCATGCATGTAGACCTTGGCGTTGACGCACTTGTAGTCGTTCTCGCAATGGTCGTTGTGCATGTGGGTGTGGATGATGATGTCGATGTCCTCGGGCTTGAGTCCATATTTGGCCAATCCTTCCTCAAAGGTGTAGATTTTGCCGCCAATGGCCTGCTCACGCTCTTCGGAAATGATGGGCTGCATTTCACCGGTATCGACGAGAATCTTCTTGTCCCCGCCTTCGATGTACCAGGTATAGATGGGGATGGTGTACGGAGAACCATATCCCTGTTGATACGTCATCATGCCTTTGTCGAACACTTTGGTCCCCATACAGATGGGGTGGACTTTGTATTTCATCTCATATCCCTGTGGTTGATTATTTCGGCTGAACATATGAATAACTTTCGTCAGATGCAAGCGTTCAGTCCAGCCAACCGGGAGCTGTTGCACCCTTACAATAAATCCTCGGTATCAAAAGTCCAGCCTTAGAGGATCACCCCGACCACCGCTCCGGTCATCAGAGTCGCCAACGTACCGGAGATAATGGACTTGGCCCCCAGTTGAACGATCTCGTCACGCCGCTGCGGCGCCATGACGCTGAGTCCACCGATCATGATGCCGAGGGAACCGAAATTGGCAAAGCCGCACATGGCGTAGGTCATGATGACACGACTGCGTTCCGACAATACGCCCGGCTCCAGCTTGGCAAGTTCCAGATACGCCAGAAATTCGTTGAGTATGGTCTTGGTCCCCATGAGCGTCCCGGCAGTTTGGGCCTCGGCCCACGGAATGCCGATAAGCCAGACAACCGGCGCCATGATCCAGCCAAGCATACGCTGCAGGGTCAAGGGCGCACCCATGACATCCGGCAAAAAGGCAAGACCGGCGTTGATCAAGGAAACCAGCGCCACGAGTACGAGCAACATGGCCACCACGTTGAGCAGGATTTTGATGCCATCAGATGTACCGAGCGTCACGGCATCCATGGTGGAGGCAGCCTCGCGGGGTGGGACGATCGATCCTTCGGTCATGTGCTTGGCGGTTTCGGGAACCATGACCCGGGCAATGAGAATGGCAGCCGGAGCCGAGATGATGGAAGCGGCAAGAATCTGACCCATGGCATTGGGAATGACCGGCGCAAGAATGGATGCATAGAGCACCAGCATGGTTCCGGCGATGGTCGCCATGCCGCAGGTCATGATGGTGAACAGCTCACTCCGGGTCATCCGCCCCAGATACGGCTTGACCATCAACGGCGCCTCGACCATGCCTACAAAGATATTAGAAGCCGCCCCCACGCCCAGCGCCCCACCTATCTTCATGGTCTTTTCCAGACAGTAGGAAAAAGCGCTGACAATCACAGGCAGCACGCGCCAGTAATAGAGCACGGCAGAGATCACGGACATGATGAGAATTATGGGGAGCGCCCGAAAGGCAAGAATGAATCCGGCACCGGGATACGGTTCCTCGAATGGCAGCGGACCGCCGCCCAGATAGCCGAACACAAAGCTTGTCCCGGCCATGGTCGCTTTTTCAATGGCCAGCGCAACACTGTTCAAGCCGAGAAATATCTGTTCAAAAATCGGGACCTTGAGCATCAGCAGTCCCAGAATCAATTGTAACCCAACTCCGATGGCCACCCCGGAAATACGAACCTTGCCCCGGTTCTCACTCATCAACCAGGCCAGCAAGACAAGCGCCAGCAACCCAAATCCACTCTGCAGCATCGCACTCTCCCTATTATGGTGTCCGAGACGAATTACTCGTTCAGACAGGGAGTTGCAAGTCATGCCTCCTAATTTGCCCGGCCCTTGGGAAGAATGGGGAGAAAGAGAATGGTGATGAGCAAAATCGCCCCCTGCACCATGAACCCGGCACCGAACATGCCCGCATCCCCCATGTAGCCAAGGAATGTGGGCACCAGTCCCATGCCGATGGTGGCGTTGAGCGGCCCCATAAGCGCGATAGCCACGCTACGGTGCTCAGGAGGAAATGCCGAGGCAAGCACGGTGAATCCCGGCGCAAAAAGCAGAACCGAGAACACGGGCTGCATGACCACCAAAGAAACAAGTAGGGAACCTTTGGCAACCCCCAGCAGGATAAGCGACACGCCATTGGTCACCAGATAGAGAAGAATGGCAGGCTTGGCTCCCCATTTATCGGTTATCCATCCCGCAAGAAACGGCATGAAGCAGGCCATGATGCGGGACGCCGCCAGCAGCTTGTTTGCCTCTTCCCGAGTAAAGCCGTGCGCATCGACCAAGTACAGTGGCAACATGGAATAGGGGCCGATGGATGCACCGACCGCCATGGCAAAGAATGTCATCAGCAACCAGAAAATCGGGCGTCGCAGTATTTGAGCAACCATCAACGGCCCAGGCACCATGCCCGGAAACTCGCCGCCCCTCCCGCGCCGAAGAAAGAGCAGCCCGAGCACTATCTGCGCACCTCCCAGAAGGTAGAAAGCACCTTTCCAGCCCGCTATCAATAAAAGGGATTCAGCCAGCAGAGGAGCGGCCACGTACGCAACGTTGGGAGCCAGCTCATGGACAGCGATGGACTTGCCCCAGTCTTTGTTACGCACAAGGGAGGTCAGGGTCGCCATGCCGGATGGCAGATACAATCCCACAGCCATTCCCAAGGCGAGCATGGCCCCCATAAGCGAGCCATACCCAGTGGTTTGCGTAACTATGAGCACACAAATACCCACCAGTATGGACGAAATCGCCACTGTCCGACGATGATCCACCTCTCTGGAGATAAACCCGCTTAGCAGCAGGCCAACGCCGTTTCCGATCCCCAGCGCAAGAAAGAGTTGTCCGGCTCCGGCATGGGTAAAACCCATTTCATCCTGTATGACAGGCATGAGCGGGGCAAACATGACACGAGAAAGAAAGTTGCAGAAAAAAATGGATGTCACGAACAAGACGGCAGGGAGTGCGGAGCGAAAGGGCAAGGCGTGCTGGGTGGATGAACTTGATGACATTGGGCTACCAGATAGACTCTAAGCGACGCAGTGGCAAGAAAAGGAACCGATAATCACTCATTTTATAATATACACGACTTGACCGCCCTACTCGAAGCCGATACGTATTTTGTTTATATGGCGTAGACATAACAGGTTGTTTCGACAACCTGAAAATCCATTACTAAAAAAGCACTTCGATGGCCGCCAGGCTGCATTTTCCACCTGAAACCGGCCCGATCTTTGTTAAGGAGAAGAACATGAATGTTGAGTTGGCAAAACCGTTCATAAAGGCAGCTGTAGACGTTTTGTCTACCATGGCATTTATCAAGCCCACTGTCGGCAAACCCTATGTAAAAAAAGACAATGTCGCTGCCGGTGACATCTCTGGCATGATCGGCATTACCGGGGAAAAGAACGGAAGTGTTTCGCTGTCCTTCTCCAAAGGATGTGCGGTCGCTATTGTCAAGAACATGCTTGGCGACGAGATTGACGACATCATGCAGGACGTCAAGGATGCCGTTGGTGAGCTCACCAACATGATCTCCGGTCAGGCGCGTGCAGGCCTCGCGGAAAAGGGGCTCGTCTTCCAGGGTTCCACTCCGACCGTTGTAATGGGTGACGGCCACACCATTTCTCACATGGCCAAGTCTCCGATCATGGCAATCCCCTTCACCACACCCGATGGAGACTTCACCATCGAGTTCTGTTTCGAATAATCAAACGAAACACGCTCAATACTGGAGAGAACATGTCTATATTAGAAGACTTTCGCAATAAAGAGTTCCTAGATCAGATCACCATCCTCAACGAGATCTCCGGCAGTAAAACGCCTGACGCACTTCCCGAACTGATTGAACTGCTCAAAAATCCCGTAGGTGACACGTCCATTGATTACATGGTGGTCAATGCGCTGAACGCCGTGCTCTCAAGCAATGAGAACAAGATAATCGAAGGATTGACCGACGAGCATGACGGGTTCCGCATCCTCTGTATCCGCGTGGCTGGTGAGCACCGTCTGGTGCGCGCGGCCGAACCGCTCGTTCAAATAGCCAGAGATGAGCAGGATCCGGACCGACTCATGGAAATCCTGACCTCTCTTGCCCATATCGGCGACCCGGTTGCGCTCGAAGTCTTCCGTAAACATCTCGGACATGAAGACGCGTTCATCCAGTCCTCATGCATCGAAGCGCTCGGCAAGTTGGAAGATGACGAATCCATCGACGCCTTCAAGGCCATACTCACGGAAAGTGAAGCACCTGAGCGCTATGAAGTGTGTGAAATCTCCACCTGGAAAGCAATTGAAGCCCTGGCCACATTCAACCGCGAAGACACGTTAGCCTTCCTTGTTGAAAAGCTGCACCATAAGAACCCTACGGTACGCCGCATCATCACTGACGCTCTCGTCAACATAGGTACTCCGGCAATCCCCATGTTGCTGCAATCCTTTGAAAGTGGCGATACGGACAACAAGATCCTGGCTGCCAACGTGCTCGGCTTCGTGGCCGACAGAAGCGGTGCCAACGGCCTTGTCGCCGCCTTTGACAAAGGACTGGCAGACGACTCCAACGTCCGGTACGCCGTATACGAAGCCCTTGGTCGCATTGGCACCATGAAAGGCATCATCTGCCTTGTGGACGGGCTGAACGAAGAAGACGAACTCATCCTCATGGCGGTTATCGGCGGTCTGGAGAAACATGTCAATCCGGGGATGATCTCCAAATTGACCGATCTCATCATTCAGGCCAACGATCAGAGCGACCGGCTCGCAAAAGCCATTATTTCTTCCCGAGCCACCAGGATATTCGACGCCCTGTATGAGACTGCGGGCGCAGGTGATGCGCTCATGGACGCCCTCACCGCCTCCAGGGATGCCGAAATCATCGAAGAGTTCCGCGCTGTCCTCGCCGAGGTGGGCGGCAGCAGAGCAGAAGAAGATATGGCTCGCCTGCCGCAGCTCGCAGCCGGATCGTTCAAGGCTCTGGCCGCGGACGACTCCCGCTCCATGTGCGCCATGCACCGCGCCATTCTCTCCGATCTCGGATTTGAACCCGTCATCGCCACCAACGGCGAGGAAGCCTATGACTTCGTGGAACAGGGCGAAGAGTTCAAGATCATCATCACCGATATGAACATGCCTGTCATGGACGGTATGGAACTGGTGACCAAGCTCCGCAACACCCCCGGCTACGAAGACGTACCCATTATCATGGTTACCACGGAGTCCGAAGCCACACAGGTCAGCCTTGCGGAAAAGGCCGGTGTCACGGCCTTCATCACCAAGCCGTTCAAGCCGGATGCTCTCAAGGCAAAGATTCAGGAAATCACCGCATTGAGCCGTCCTGAAATAGGTTGACGGTTTTTGAAGGTTTCAATCAGGCTGTGGGGCTAGCCCCACAGCCTGATTCGTGTACATCGTTTGGCGTTCTCATTCCTAGGCTGAGATGTGGCCGTTGTGAATTGTATATCTCAACGGATTCCCTCACCAGGGTATTGAGCTCTGCAAAGTCGTTGCATTTGGTGACCATGAACTCTTGCTTCAGAATTCCATTCATCCGTTCCGCCAAGGCATTTTGATAGCAGTCATAGCCATCTGTCATGGAAGGAACCATGCCGGATTCCTGGAGTTTTCTCTGGTAGACCGAAGAAGCGTATTGGAGTCCTCGATCTGAATGGTGAATTGTATTCACCCTCCTTCGCTTGTTTTCAACTGCCGCGTCCAGCGCTTTGGTTGTGCTTTCCGCACTGAGATCCCGGCTCACGTTGTATCCCATTATCTTCCGGCTGAATGCATCTGTCACCAGCGACAGATAGCATGTTTGCTCACGTGTATTCACGTAGGTAATGTCGCTTACGAACACCTGCTCAGGACATCTCGGTTGAACATCTTTCAACAAGTTGGGATGCTTTTTTAGCCAATGCTTCGAGTTGGTTGTCTTTGTATAGTTTTTCCGTCGCTTGATGAGCATATGCTCTCGCCGCAGCAGGGAAAACAACCCATCACGTCCGAGCCTGATTCCCTTTGCGGAAAATGCGTCCTTCAACAGGTGGTACAGCTTTCGAGTCCCAAGGCGGGGCATCCTGGTCCGCACGTTCAGGACCATGGCCTTTGCCTCCTGATACATGGCTTCCCGTGCATCATGGCGCTTTTCAGCCTGATACACGGACTGCCGACTGACCCCGAGCTGCCTGCAACAAGCAGACAAGCTTATTTGTCTTTCTCTCTGAAGACTTCGTGCAGCTCGGGGGTAAGCTTTTTTCTTATAGAAGTCCCAAACTCGCGGTCGGAAATCTCAATCATTTTATTGAGAAGCGCGGTCTTGATCTTTTCTTCCTCAAGCTCTTTCTCCAGCCGTTTGATCTTCTGGACCGGTGTTTCTCTGGCTTTTGGGTCTTTTCGGGAATGTACCATGGACTTGCTCCAATCAAGGGTGCCGTGCTTCCTGAGCCACTTCAGCACAGTGCTTCGCCCTTGAATACCATAAAGAGCCTGAGCCTGCTTGTACGTCATCTCGCCCTTTTCCACCTGTGCCACAACCGACAATTTAAAGGCCATCGTGTAATCGCGTTGGGTGCGTCTAACTCGCTGTTTGGATTTGTCTTCCATAAATAGGTCCTCTGGGTGTCAACCTATTTCAGGACGGGACACATAAAAGAAAAGGGCCTCGCATGAGGCCCTTTTTCATTGGTGTCGTAATCAACGTTCATCGCACATCAGGATGCGGCTTCCCTGTTCTCTTCCTCAAGAACTTCACTCAAAAAGTCTATCAGCATATCGGCTATTTCTTTTGAATAGAGCATCCAGACATGCCCCATGGGAGAGCACACCTTCTTGCTCCACCCTTCGGGAGGCAGGAGGGTATGCAAAGGGAAAACAAAATCATCCACAGGATTGAAGATGGCGAGTTTCGGACAATCCGGTTGCGGGGCTCCATCTGCCATTGTCATGATCTCCCGTCCGGGGATCAATCCTCGGGCCATTCTATTGCCGCCGAAGCGGGCAAGATCGGAACCACCATGTGGGGTTCCGAGTGCGACCATTCCGGCGATTTTCCCCCAGAACCGAGGATTGCCCACTGCTGCTCGAATAACCAATCCACCCAGGCTGTGTCCTACCAGAATGACCTTGCGGCTCGGGCTCTGCTGCAACAGGGAATCCAGCTTGCGCTGCAACCCGTCCACAGCCTGCGGAAACTCGCCCGTAAAGCTATTGTACTGGTAGGTATGCAGGTTCTCATACCCCGCCTTGCGCAACCGCTGCTTCATGACAAGCCAGGCCGACGAATTATGAAACAGGCCATGCACCAAAAGAATCGGAGTGCCACTCCCCATGGGTTCACGCCCACCCATGATACCCAGCGGATAGGTCGGCAAAACCATCAGGTCAGCAAGCCCGGCAGTCGCTGCTCCACGCATAACCGGCTTGAACAGTCCACCTAGTTGCCGCCGTACCTCCGGCAGTTCCCCGGATTGGCGATTCGACAATATGAATATCAAATACCGCAAGGCTGGATAGGCCACGGCCAAAAAGAGCAAAAGGATCACTATGGTTTCCATCATGAGGGCATCCTACCTCTTCCCTAGCCGGAGTCAACTGGCCCCCTGCCTGATTTTTTTGTCAAAACCTACGCATAATCCACAATCTTGCCCCGGCCTGCCCCCGGATGATACCGTGCATACCCAAACCAAAGGAATCACGTATGTCTCGTACCACATTATGTCTTGATATCGGCTCTGGAACACAGGATGTGCTGCTCTACTCACCGGATACGGAAATCGAGAACTGCCCCAAATTCGTCCTTCCTTCTCCTGCCTTGCAAATAGGCAAACGCATTGAACGGCTGCGACTGGAAGGAAAGTCCATCTGGCTCCACGGGCGTAACATGGGCGGCGGAGTCACCCGATTCATCCGAGCCCACCAACAGGCCGGGCTCAGCGTCGCATCAAGCACAAGCGCCGCGTACACCATGGCAGATGATCTGGGTCGAGTGACCGATTCCGGCATCCAGATCACCGAAGCATGCCCGGAAGGATTCGCGCCCGTTCGCCTGACTGATTTTGATGAAGCATGGTGGCGTAACTTCTTCGACGCCGCAGAGCTTCCATGGCCTGATTCCATTGCTGCCTGTGCTCAGGATCACGGATTCCACCCGGGCGAATCCAACCGGATGGGCCGTTTCAAGCTCTGGCAATCGTTTCTCCATGAAGGCAAAGGAAGACCGGAAAATCTTGTTTTTCAAACACCCCCTTCCATGCTGACGCGCCTCAAGGATTTGCAGGAGGATATTGGCGGTGGGCCAGTGGCCGACACAGGGGCCGCGGCAGTGCTCGGGACCCTGTATGTCGACGAAATCGAGAAAGAAAGCCATGAGCACGGCATCACACTGGTCAATATCGGCAACTCACATCTGATCGCATTTCTTCTCTACGGAGGCCGAATTCATGGCGTCTACGAACAACACACCAGTTGCATCGATTCCGAGAAGCTGTGGTCAGACCTCTCCTATTTTCGATGCGGCTGTCTCTCCTTTGATCAGGTCTTCGCAGACCGCGGACATGGCTGCATGACCATGGATCTCCCCGATGAAGCTCAAGGATTCAAGCCGACCTATGTGATCGGTCCCAGGCGCAACATGCTCCAGGGATATGATGTTTCCTTCCCCGCACCCGGAGGCGACATGATGCTCGCCGGTGCATTCGGACTCATCAAAGGGCTGTCAATGCAGGAAAGATGATCAACATGATCACATAAAAAAGTAGTTATCTCCCTAGGCATGAGTTGCATGGCGTGGTAAAAAGACCATTATACGTCACGTTCTATCTCAAGGAGAGATCATGCTCTTTCGATTACGTTCGGTCCTGTTAGTCTTCCTGTGCCTTGCTCTGTTCTGGTCACAGGCTCTGGCCGGCTGGGGTGATGCGCTCAATAAAATGGGCAGCGACATGGCAGACACAGCTGCCACTGCGGCCGGTTCTCCTTATACCCCATCGGAAGCGATGGCAGGCATCAAGGAGACCCTCAAGCTCGGTACGGATTCCGCAGCCAATACATTGGGAAGCCCCGGCGGTTTTTCTGCTCACCCTGATACAGCTTTGTCCCTTCCGGGAAATCTATCGTTTCCTGGAAGCTCGATGCTGCTCGACTCGCTGAACGGAGCTGCCGAAGGAGCCATCCCGGGCGTCAAGAGTACGTTCCTCGACTCCATATCCTCACTGTCTGTCAGCAATCCCACCAAGGCTGTCAGCGGAGGCGACACTGCCATCACCCAGTATTTTGAGCAGAACAGCCGCGATACGCTGGCAAAGCTTGTGCGGCCCATAGTGGAACAGTCGGTCCAAAGCGCCGGTGTTGGCGACTACCTTGGCCCCTTGGCAGCCGCACAACAGGCCGCCGGGCTGGGGGGAACGGCCTTTGATCCGACAACGTATTTGACTGACAAGACTTTGGATTCAATGTTTTATTATATAGGCGAGAAGGAAAAGGCGCTGCGCTCCAGCGGCGCTGAAAACGCATCGAGCTTATTGCAGAAGCTATTTTAAGGAGCGAATATGAGCAAGCCAATCAAGATTATTCTCATCGCGGCAGGAGCCCTACTCTCCCTGTTCATAGTAGCGGCTATCGTGTTGGTCTCCACTGTAGACCCCAACGAATACAAGGGACAGATAGCCCAGGCAGTTGAAGAGAACACTGGACGTCAACTCACATTCGAAGGGGACATCGGGTTCCGCTTTTTCCCGTGGCTCGGCCTTGAAGTCGGCCCTGTAGCTCTTGGCAATGCCAAGGGCTTCTCCCCGCAGGAAATGGTTCGCATCAACCAGGCCGAAGCCTCGATCGAATTACTTCCCCTTCTGACTGGCAATGTTTCCATCGGTGTGATCATCCTAGATGGCTTCAACCTGAACCTTGCCGTCAATAAGCAGGGCGTGACCAACTGGGACGACCTTACCGCCAGTAAGGGGGCCAAGGAACCAAAGGCAACTCAGCCCGAAGAGCCTGCCAAGGAATCGTCCGGCGCAAGCCTTGACTCCATTTCTATTGGTGGTGTGAAGATCACCAACGCCAATGTCACCTACGATGATCGCAGCACCGGCCAGCAGGCAACCATCGCCAATCTGAATCTGCTCATCGGAGAAGTCGGCAACAACACGCCGACACCTATCGACCTTGGCTTCGACCTGAAGCTCAATGAACCCAAGATCGAAACGTCGCCCACGTTGACCGCGGTTGTCACGCTGGACAAGGATGCCAACACCATCACCCTGAGTGATTTCATCCTCACCCTGCTCGACCTGAGTGTGACCGGTAATTTCTTTGCCAAGAGTCATGACAAGGGCATGGATTATTCGGGCGAAATCGCGCTGGCAGAGATGTCCGCCAAGAAGCTGATGACATCCCTTGGCATGGAGCCGCTCAAGACCACTGACCCAGCAGCATTGACCAGAATAAGCTCGACCCTCAAGCTCTCTGGCAACTCCAATAGTGCCAAGCTGGATAACATGACCGTCAAGCTGGATGATACCACCATCAAGGGCGAAGGCTCTGTAACCAACTTTGCCAAGCCAGCCATCGTTTTCAACGTCAATGTGGACGATATCGATGTGGATCGCTACATGCCCCCGGCAACCAAGGGTGAAGCGACTCAGAGCGCATCAAGTAATCAGCAGGATGCTGGTCCGGTCCAGGAGCCCGATCTCAGCGCCATGCGAGAACTTAATCTCAAGGCCAAGCTGACCATCAACAAGCTCAAGGCCATGAACCTGCGCATCACCGATATCCTGTGCGATCTGGTTGCAAAGAACGGCATCATCACCATCGATCCGTTTTCCGCCAAGCTGTATGATGGCGGCTTGACGGCCAAGTCTGTACTGAACGTCAACGGCCCGCTCGCCACATGGCAGGAGACCGCACAACTGACCGGTGTTCAGGCAGGCCCGCTTCTTAATGATCTGGTGGGCAAGGATCGTTTACTGGGTACGACCAAGGCTGACTACGCCGTATCCGGCTCCGGTCTGACTCCTGACAATATCAAGAAGTCGATCTCGGGCAACGCATCGTTCGCTTTTACCGATGGTGCCATCAACGGCATTAACATCGCGCAGATGATCCGCAACGCCTTCAATACGTTGACAGGTCAAGCCAGCAGCAAGAATGAGCCGCTGCGCACGGACTTCGCAGCCCTGACTGGCAGCGCATTCATCAAGAAGGGTCATATCACCAACGACGACCTGCACATGATGTCGCCACTGCTCCGTGTCAACGGACAGGGTTGGGCCAATCTGCCCAACAACAACCTGGACTACAACACCAAGGTCAAGATCGTTGGTTCGCTCAAGGGACAGGACGGTGAGTCTATTGACCAACTCGCAGGCCTCACCATTCCCATCTATGCAAAGGGGTCACTGAGCGACCCTGACATCGGTCTCGATGCCAAGGCCATGGCACAGGCCCTGCTGCAGGGCGGCGTCAAGGGCGTTGAAGGTGCGGTCAAGGGCGTCGGTGATGCGGTGAAGTCACTCACTGGTTCAGGCTCCGATTCTGGAGCTGGAGATACCAAGGAAGGCAGCAAGCCTGGCGGTATTCTCAAGAACCTCTTCTAACAATGAGCCGTCCTGAAATAGGTTGACGGTTTTTGAAGGTTTCAATCAGGCTGTGGGGCTAGCCCCACAGCCTGATTCGTGTACATCGTTTGGCGTTCTCATTCCTAGGCTGAGATGTGGCCGTTGTGAATTGTATATCTCAACGGATTCCCTCACCAGGGTATTGAGCTCTGCAAAGTCGTTGCATTTGGTGACCATGAACTCTTGCTTCAGAATTCCATTCATCCGTTCCGCCAAGGCATTTTGATAGCAGTCATAGCCATCTGTCATGGAAGGAACCATGCCGGATTCCTGGAGTTTTCTCTGGTAGACCGAAGAAGCGTATTGGAGTCCTCGATCTGAATGGTGAATTGTATTCACCCTCCTTCGCTTGTTTTCAACTGCCGCGTCCAGCGCTTTGGTTGTGCTTTCCGCACTGAGATCCCGGCTCACGTTGTATCCCATTATCTTCCGGCTGAATGCATCTGTCACCAGCGACAGATAGCATGTTTGCTCACGTGTATTCACGTAGGTAATGTCGCTTACGAACACCTGCTCAGGACATCTCGGTTGAACATCTTTCAACAAGTTGGGATGCTTTTTTAGCCAATGCTTCGAGTTGGTTGTCTTTGTATAGTTTTTCCGTCGCTTGATGAGCATATGCTCTCGCCGCAGCAGGGAAAACAACCCATCACGTCCGAGCCTGATTCCCTTTGCGGAAAATGCGTCCTTCAACAGGTGGTACAGCTTTCGAGTCCCAAGGCGGGGCATCCTGGTCCGCACGTTCAGGACCATGGCCTTTGCCTCCTGATACATGGCTTCCCGTGCATCATGGCGCTTTTCAGCCTGATACACGGACTGCCGACTGACCCCGAGCTGCCTGCAACAAGCAGACAAGCTTATTTGTCTTTCTCTCTGAAGACTTCGTGCAGCTCGGGGGTAAGCTTTTTTCTTATAGAAGTCCCAAACTCGCGGTCGGAAATCTCAATCATTTTATTGAGAAGCGCGGTCTTGATCTTTTCTTCCTCAAGCTCTTTCTCCAGCCGTTTGATCTTCTGGACCGGTGTTTCTCTGGCTTTTGGGTCTTTTCGGGAATGTACCATGGACTTGCTCCAATCAAGGGTGCCGTGCTTCCTGAGCCACTTCAGCACAGTGCTTCGCCCTTGAATACCATAAAGAGCCTGAGCCTGCTTGTACGTCATCTCGCCCTTTTCCACCTGTGCCACAACCGACAATTTAAAGGCCATCGTGTAATCGCGTTGGGTGCGTCTAACTCGCTGTTTGGATTTGTCTTCCATAAATAGGTCCTCTGGGTGTCAACCTATTTCAGGACGGGACACAAAACAAAAAAAGGCCGGACAGGTAGACTGTCCGGCCTTTTCATTTATTGAATCTAGCACACTAGAAGCGCAAAGAAAGACAGGTTAACCCGCCGTCCAGCTTTCGATATTCGGACATATCCAACTCAATGACAGGAACGCCTGTGGCTTTCACTTTTGCCAATGTATTGGGGAAACCAGCAGGTACGATCACCGTCCCATTGATGTACAAGCAGTTTCGAGCATACGCTTCATCATCTTCAACAACTATCCGATTGAAATGAGCAAGATCAGGAGACTCTGCGAAAAATGGTGAAACCAACACGGTATTATTGCCGATGTAGTTTACATCTGTTTTGAAATGCAGACTCGGCCCGCACTCTATCGCTTTGCAATCATACCCATACTTCCCGACGATTCCAGCGAATGCATCAGTCCCTGCCTTGTTGGTGCGCTCGGTAATTCCGATATAAAAAGTATTTTCGACCTGCAGCACATCTCCACCCTCAAACAAAGCAGGCGGCTGAACGTGCTCAATGGTCTTGTAACGAGCCAGAACGGGTTCGATAGTTACCTGTTCGCCCTGACGCGTCGGAGCGCCCAGAGGGGCTATGAGAGCGAAATCCTTGCACACTACAGCCGTATCTTCGACAAAGCAGCAATCGGGATATCCGGGTTCAGCATCAAGAACGGTCACCTCAAGGCCCAGCTTCTCAAGTGCACCTACATATGCCGCGTGTTGCTCCAGTGCCAAATCAAAAATCGGTTTGCCCAAATCCTGTGAAGTAATCCCATCCACCATTTCAACCGATGGCCTGCGGGTAATTGCTCGTGTAAACATCGTCATCCTCTATTTCCATGATTTATCGGTATCAACCGCCTGACTTAACTAGCCTCATGTGAGACTGAAAAGAACCTATCCAAATGATATGGATAACCTGACTAAATACTGACGCCTTTAACGCAACCGCCGCCATAAGATTGAATAAAATTAGGGCGCGCAGGCTTGGTGATTACAGTATTTGACTCTCTCTGCCTGCTGTCATTACTCAACAAATCTGTACAGGTCCAGTAATGGACCAATGGGGAACAACCTGTTTCTGTAAATACAATCTGCTTGGCTAGAGCCTAGAAACTTCGGAAACATCAAACCAAGGTGCAACGCCCAAATAGGAGTAGCCTCATTCCCACTGAGTAATGAGGGCAGGCCGACATGAGTCAGCCAACTCCTACAAAAAAGAGCCATGGAATTATGAATGAGAGAATCCTCTGAGGATTGGCACCTACACCAAGAGTAGAAGTTGCTCGTTGCTCCTCTCGCACGAGGGGTAGACCCTCTTCATTTTGGGGTGTTGTGGGTATGTCAGATTGTTACAAGGCAACAGGAAAAGCCCTTCAGTTTTCACTGAAGGGCTTTTTGAAAGATTCCTTGGCACCGACCTACTTTCCCACACGCTACCATGCAGTATCATCGGCGATGGAGGGCTTAACTACCGGGTTCGGAATGGGACCGGGTGTACCCCCTCCTCCTTGGGCACCAAGAAAATTTGGTGAACCGTAGGGTTCGAGATATATAGTCAATAGGGAGAAGAGAGAATTCCATAATTTGTAAAATAAGCCGCACGATCTATTAGTACTGGTCAGCTGAACAACTCACATTGCTTACACCTCCAGCCTATCAACCTTGTAGTCTTCAAGGGATCTTTAGGGACTAATGTCCAGGGAGAACTAATCTTGAGGCGGGCTTCCCGCTTAGATGCTTTCAGCGGTTATCCGTACCGAACATAGCTACTCTGCAATGCCGCTGGCGCGACAACAGAAACACCATAGGTTCGTCCACCCCGGTCCTCTCGTACTAGGGGCAGACCCTCTTCAATTCTCCTACGCCCACGGAGGATAGGGACCAAACTGTCTCACGACGTTTTAAACCCAGCTCGCGTACCACTTTAAACGGCGAACAGCCGTACCCTTGGGACCTGCTTCAGCCCCAGGATGTGATGAGCCGACATCGAGGTGCCAAACCGCGTCGTCGATGTGAACTCTTGGACGCGATCAGCCTGTTATCCCCGGCGTACCTTTTATCCTATGAGCGATGGCCCTTCCATGCGGAACCACCGGATCACTAAGACCAACTTTCGTTCCTGCTCGACATGTCTGTCTCACAGTCAAGCTCCCTTATGCCTTTGCACTCAACGGCTGGTTTCCAATCAGCCTGAGGGAACCTTTGCAAGCCTCCGTTACTATTTGGGAGGCGACCGCCCCAGTCAAACTACCCACCAGACACTGTCTCCACACCGGATAACGGTCATGGATTAGATATCTAAGTATTCAAGGGTGGTATTTCAAGGGTGACTCCACACACACTGGCGTGCATGCTTCAAAGTCTCCCACCTATCCTACACATGAATAATCAAATACCAATGTCAAGCTGCAGTAAAGGTGCACAGGGTCTTTCCGTCCTTCCGCGGGTACCCAGCATTTTCACTGGGAATTCAATTTCACTGAGTCTCTGGTTGAGACAGTGGGGAGATCGTTACGCCATTCGTGCAGGTCGGAACTTACCCGACAAGGAATTTCGCTACCTTAGGACCGTTATAGTTACGGCCGCCGTTTACTGGGGCTTCGATTTAGGGCTTCGCCGAAGCTAACCCCACCTCTTAACCTTCCAGCACCGGGCAGGCGTCAGTCCCTATACATCGTCTTACGACTTAGCAGAGACCTATGTTTTTAGTAAACAGTCGCCCCCCCCGATTCACTGCGCCTCAATAATGCTCACAAAGTAAATAAGATCACATTATCGAGTACCCCTTCTCGCGAACTTACGGGGTCATT
>NZ_LT907976.1 GCF_900217235.1 Pseudodesulfovibrio profundus
GAAGTGGCCTCGGAAAACTGGACCACTCGATAAGGTGGACATAAACTGCCCGAAGGAGGCAATTCATGTCCAAGACGAGAAAACGTTTCAGCGCGGAATTCAAAGCCCGAGTCGCCCTGGATGCCCTGTCCGGGGAACACACCCTGTCGGAACTCGCCAGCAAGTACGGCGTACACCCCAATCAGGTTTCCCAGTGGAAGAAGCAGGCCAAGGAAGGGATCGTGGCGTCCTTTTCAGGCAAGGCCGTCGGCCGTCAGGATAACGGGGCCCAGATCAAGGAGCTTCACGCCAAGATTGGCCAGCTCACGGTGGAGAAGGATTTTTTGCAACAAGCCTTCGCCAAAATTTGAGCTGTGAGCGAAGGCGAGAGGTGGTCGACAAGACTCACCCCGAGCTCAGTATCCGGCGGCAATGCCGAATTCTCAAGCTGTACCGATCGACGTACTACTACGAACCGATCGGCGAATCTCCGGCCAACCTGGCCCTTATGCGCCGAATCGATGAGTTGTTTATGGAGCTGCCGTTTTTCGGTTCCAGACAGATGCGTAATACCCTACGAGACGAAGGGCAAAGGGTCGGTCGTGAACGGGTACGACGTCTGATGCGTAAAATGGGCCTGATGGCGATTTACCAAAAGCCAAAGACAAGCCATCCGCATCCGCAACATAAGACGTATCCGTATTTGCTGCGGCACAAGGCGATTACGAAGCCCAATCAGGTTTGGTGTGCCGACATCACGTATATCCCCATGACACGCGGCTTCTTATACCTTGTGGCGGTCATGGACTGGCACAGTCGGGCCGTCCTGTCGTGGAGGCTCTCAAACACGATGGATGCTGATTTCTGCGTGTCTGCCTTGGAAGAAGCCCTGAATCGTTATGGGGTGCCGGAAATCTTCAACACCGACCAGGGATCACAGTTCACCAGCTACGAGTTCACACGGACGCTCAGAGAGGCTGGAATTCGTATCTCCATGGACGGTCGAGGCCGATGGATGGATAATGTGATGATCGAGCGTCTGTGGCGTTCGTTGAAATATGAATGTGCTTACCTGCGTGAGATGGGAACCGGAAGCGAACTGCGGCAAGCCTTGGCTTGGTGGTTCGATTTCTACAACAATCGACGTCCGCATTTTGCTTTTGACGGCAAGAAGCCGATGGAGATATATCAGAACCGTTCCAGGCCAGAGGGGGTACCCCCTCTGGCCTGGAACGAAAGAGCGGCGTAGCTCGTAAACGTGTCCACCTTAAAATCGTCGCTCAGTGGTCCGAAGAACCGAGGCCACTTCTGTAACATTCGACTCAAAGACGGTGATGTTATCGTAGTCAGTAAGCGCGGTATTCGGGTTGGCGTTAACGGGCATGTTCGTACTCAGGCATGGTTTGAATTCTCCAATAAAGTTGTGCGCGGTTCTGAAGTTATGAAGTGGAGCGATCCGCTGCCAGGTGTAACCCATGTTTCTATTTGGGGGCATCGGGCAGGTGCACCGCTTAAGACCTACCTGTCTCTTGATGAGTTTGAGACGTTCGCTGTGCATGAGAATGATACTATTGAATTTATCTATGATGAACCTTCTGAGGCCATCACCATTTATGCTGAGGGTGCCTTGGATGGGCGATCACAGTTCTTCGTTCAAAAGGGAGCACGTCTCCATGATGTGTTGAATTATATCAAGGTGGATAAGAACTATGCTAAACTCGATTCCATCTACTTGCGGCGATATGAGGTTGCTAGGCGACAATCTGCGGCACTCATGGAATCGTTGTTCAGGCTGGAACAAAATGCGCTGACTTCTTCATCGGCCACGGCCGAGGGGGCCTCTATCAGACTTAAGGAAGCCCAGTTGATCAGTAAATTTGTCCAGCGCGCAAAAAAGATTAAGCCGCAGGGCGTGGTCTCCATTGCTCATGACGGACAGGTGGAGAACATTTATTTGCAGGACGGGGACATTATCATTGTTCCCAATCACTCCGATGTCGTGCTTATCTCAGGTGAGGTGATTGTTCCTAATGCTGTGGTTTATAAAACGGGATATACGATTTCTGACTATATTGGCATGTCCGGTGGTTTTGGCAATAAGGCGGATCCTAAGAATATTATCCTGTTCAAGGCAGACGGTCGAATACTGGATGCCAATAAAGACTTGATTGAAGCTGGTGATGCGATCATGGTCTTGCCAAAATATGAGACTAAGACCTTGCAGATAGCTAAGGACCTGACTCAGATATTCTTTCAGCTAGCAGTTGGCACAAGAGCAATCCTCACCCCTCTTTTCTAGTCGGCCAGATGTGCTATACCACAAATGACTGTTACAGTTAAAAAACTTGTTGCCAGATTGTGGCCCGCCTCTTTCGAAAGACTTCCTGGGAAAGTGGGGCCATTCACATTTTCGTCAACCGACAATCTTGTTGTCCTTCATTTTGGTGATACGCCGACTTTGGATTATTACTGGAAGACACGGTTCCCGACTGCGTTGTACATTGATACCGCTTGCGAAAAGTCAGATGCCGAGCTTTTGAACAATGCATCAGCCATTGTTCTGGTGCGGCATATCAGTCCGGTTTGGCAGAAAATGTTGCTGGCCGAATCCAACTCTTTGCCTCCGGTTTTGGTGTTTTTTGATGACGACATACCGGGCATCTTGAACGATCCACACATTCCTTTCGTCTACTCTCTGAAAACCGCCATTCGGTATGCTCGGGCTTTGAAGATTTTTGATAAGATTTGTTCATCGGTCTATGTTTCTTCCGATGGTCTTGCTGTGAAATACGGACTGGATGACCAATCTGTTTTAGGCCCGTTGCCGGTTGAGCCGACTGGTTCAGTTTTGTCCCAAAATGATGGTCCGGTGACGATTTTTTATCATGGCACCGCCTCTCATAGGCGAGAGATTCTCTGGTTACGGGATGTCATAGCTGAAGTGGTAAAACGCCAGCCCGGCGTGCTGTTTGAACTTTTTGGTGAAAAGCCGGTGAGTAAACTCTACCAAGGCATCGAAGGTGTCAGGGTCGTGCATCCCATGAAATGGCAGCCATTTCTGACGTATTCTGCATCTGTGAGCTATGATATCGGTTTGGCCCCACTTCTCGATTCACCCTTCAACCGATGTCGAAGTCATGTAAAATATTACGACATAACCAGAGCTAGTGGTGTGGGAATCTATTCCGAAAATTCAGTGTTTCATACTGTGATTAAAAGTGGTGAAAACGGACTTTTGGTCAAAAATTCCGTTCAGGACTGGGTTGATGCTATCTGTGGGTTGGTTCAGAATGGCAACATGCGCCGACGCATGTTTGAGAATGCGTCGGCACATATTGTCGATTTGCGCGAAACGTCAGGAGCTAGGGGATGATTGGTATCTTCTCCAGGGGCATGAGTCGCATCCCACACCTTGAAACTTTGCTCGGCGACGAGGTGCGTTTTCGCCCTGGTGCCCCAGATGGTTTGTCGGCTATTGCTGGGTGGGGCCACAAGCCCACGGCAGACAAAGCTAAACAGATGGCCGCAAAGTGGAGCCTTCCGTATTTGGCCGTGGAAGATGGCTTCTTGCGCTCCCTTGGTTTGGGCGTACAGGGCCATGCCCCTCTTTCTATTATCGTCGATGATGTTGGTGTTTATTATGATGCTACAGGCCCTTCTCAGCTCGAAAACATGATCCGAGATCGTGATTTTTCCGATGCAGAACTTCGCTTGGCCCGTAAGGCGATTGAGGGCATTGTCGCCAATGGGGTGAGCAAGTATAATCATGCTCCAGAACTGGCTGACGATTTGCCGAAAAATGGGTGCGAAAGGGTGCTTCTCATCGACCAGACCCAAAATGACGCTTCCGTCAAGCTGGGGTTGGCCGACGAATCAACATTTCTGGAAATGGCCCGTGCAGCGCGGGAAGAACACCCTAAAGCTGAGATTCTGATCAAAGTACACCCGGATGTCACTTCGGGGAAGAAGGTGGGCTATTTGGCCGAGGCTGATTTGTCCAACGTGACGGTCATCGATTACGATGTGAATCCCCTTTCCCTGCTCAAACAGGTGGACCATGTTTATACTGTGAGTTCGCAAATGGGGTTCGAGGCACTGCTTAGGGGGGTGGCGGTTACCTGCTTCGGGATGCCGTTTTATGCCGGACGGGGGCTGACCTGTGACAGGTTATCACTTGACCGGCGATCTGTCGGACGATCCCTGGAAGAAGTTTTTGCCGCAGCATATATCTGCTATGCGAGGTACCTAGATCCCTTTACCGGGCAGCTTTCTGGAATCATGGAGTCTGTCCAGATCCTTGCTGATCAGAAACGTCACAATGACCGGAATCGAGGCGATTGGGTTTGTGCCGGTTTCTCCTGGTGGCGCAGGGGGTTTGCTTCACATCTATTCAAGTCCACGGACGGCAATATTCTCTTTGAAAACACAGCCGTAACCACGGCTGTCACCGCCTACGATATTGGCGGAAGAGCCTTGGTTTGGTCTGCGAAAACACCGCCCGGAACGTGGGAGGCGTGTGAAGACAAGGATGTTACGGTGATCGGTGTAGAAGATGGTTTCCTCCGTTCCACAGGGCTTGGTTCGGATTTTTACTGGCCTTACTCGCTCTGTATGGATTCGAGGGGAGCTTACTTTGATCCGTCTGGCCCTAGCGACCTAGAAGTCATTCTCAAAGAGAAACAGTTTGATGAACAACTTGTTGAACGGGCCACGGCGTTGCGAAAGAAGATTGTTGCCAGTGGTATCACTAAATACAATGTTGGGTTAACGAAAGAGCAGGTCCCTTTCGATTCGGGCGGTCGGCAAGTGGTTCTGGTTGTGGGGCAAGTCGCGGATGACAAATCGGTGGAATTGGGCGGATTGGGCATAGCTTCTGATCGGGAGTTGCTTGAAGCTGTCCGGGTGAATCGACCTGACGCCTACTTGATTTATAAACCGCACCCGGATGTGGTCAGCGGTAATCGTGATGGTGGTGCTTTCGCTGACGAGGGTCGAAATGTCTATGACGTTATTTTAACGGATGTCGGCCTGAACGCGCTTTTCCCTGTCATTGATGAATTGCATACGCTGACATCATTGTCTGGTTTTGAGGCCTTGCTGAGGGGCATTTCAGTGTATACGTATGGCGGCCCTTTCTACGCGGGATGGGGACTGACGGAAGATAGATTAGATTTTCCCAGACGAAACCGCATTTTGGCTTTGGATGAACTTGTCGCTGGGGTGTTAATCCTGTATCCAACCTACTATGATTGGCGAACAGAAATGTTTTGCGGCCCCGAAGTTGTCCTGCAAAGGCTGGCTGACGGCGAAGAACCTCGTCAGGGAGTCGTGAGGCGGCGCATGTGCAGAGCCTTACAGACGGTACTCAATATATTGCCATAGAATGGAGTTGCTAGTGTTTCGAAGAATATTGCTTGTTGTACTGATCTGTTTCGTGGGGGGGTGTGTTTCCCAAAAAGCGCCACCGCCACAGCAAGTGGAGAACGAACAGCCTCCTCCGCCCACTATGAATGCGCTGGAAAACTACGTTGCAACATCTGTGGTGGGTAGTGAGACATTCATTGTCAACACCCGCTATGGTGATGTGCGCTTGAGAATCCGCAATCAGTATTATTCCGCTTCAAATAAAATATGTCGTTTGGTCGACCTGACCAACCAGAACGAATGTGATATCGAATTGGTGCTTTGCATGGATGAGAGTGGCGACTGGAAAGAAAAGCCGATTCTCTGGAACAGCTGTCAGTAACAATAGCCTTTTTAGTCAGTGGACGATTCTTTCCACAATATCCCTATCCGCATTAAGAGCTGCATGTCAAAAATGATGATAAAAGATATAATCCTTCCGACAAAAGAAGCTGCTGAATGCACGGGCGAACGGTTTGTTTTTCATGAGTCTGTTTCTTTGGAGATGACGTGTGAGCATATTCACCGATATATGTTTGCCGCTCTCCATGTTGAGGGCAAGAAGGTTCTCGATGTTGCCAGTGGCGAAGGATACGGCAGTCACATTCTCTCCCAGGTGGCAGAAAGTGTGGCTGGCGTGGACATTGACACCGCCTCGGTGCAAGCCGCCCGCGAGAAATATCAGGCTGGAAATTTGAGCTTTGTGGAAGCAGATTGTAAGGCAATGCCTTTCGAGGATTCCCGTTTTGATGTGGTTGTGAGTTTTGAGACTATAGAACATATTGTCGAGTGCGAATCATTCGTGGCTGAGGTAAAACGTGTTTTGTGCGATGATGGACTTTTCATATGTTCTTCCCCGAATAAAGAGGAATACGGAAAAAACATTCCGCATCCCAACGAATTTCATTTGCGCGAGTTAACGCAAGATGAGTTTGTCTCTTTGATTGATGATGAATTCAACCATACAAAAGTGTTGGGGCAATCATTTTTTATTGGATCGGCCATGTCGGTTCTTGATTCTATGAAGGCTAGTAATTTGGCGTACTTTCGCGACACAGGAAGTGGGGCTATTGCGTCGGATTCTGTCATGTCAGCGCCAGTTTATACCGTGGTCTTAGCTTCCAATGCCTTGTTACCAGAAGTCCCCGAGAATTTTTATGAGGGGAACTATCCTCGAACCTTGTTGAGCTCGTTGCAAGGGGGAATTCAGGAACGTGATGCAGCTTTTGTCAGGGAGCAAGCTCGCCTGGAAGGAGAGCTGGCTGAACGTGATAAAGTGTTGGTTGCCGAACAAGCTCGCCTGGAAGGAGAGCTGGCTGAACGTGATAAAGTGTTGGTTGCCGAACAAGCTCGCCTGGAAGGAGAGCTGGCTGAACGTGATAAAGTGTTGGTTGCCGAACAAGCTCGCCTGGAAGGAGAGCTGGCTGAACGTGATAAAGTGTTGGTTGCCGAACAAGCTCGCCTGGAAGGAGGGCTGGCTGAACGTGATAAAGTGTTGGTTGCCGAACAAGCTCGCCTGGAAGGAGAGCTGGCTGAACGTGATAAAGTGTTGGTTGCCGAACAAGCTCGCCTGGAAGGAGAGCTGGCTGAACGTGATAAAGTGTTGGTTGCCGAACAAGCTCGCCTGGAAGGAGAGCTGGCTGAACGTGATAAAGTGTTGGTTGCCGAACAAGCTCGCCTGGAAGGAGAGCTGGCTGAACGTGATAAAGTGTTGGTTGCCGAAATGGAACGCATGCAAACGGAGTTGACGGCTTTACATACGCAAAACAGTGAGTTGCAAAAGAAAAATGAAAGCAGCGCTTTTGGTCAGGATGAAGTAATTCGGGAGAGGGATCGTTTCAAATTGTATTTTGAGCAACAGGTGGAATATTCGGAGATGCTCAAGCAGTCTCTGTCCTACCTTCGGCATATGCTTACTGTCATGGCTGGTGATACAGTTCATGTTCGCAATTCTTTGCGTTGGAAGATCGGTACGGCTATTATCCGTTTTCTAGATGCGACCCAGTTGCAATTCAAGAGTCCTTCCAGGCTTGATCGTATGGACAGGACCATAGCGGAATTCCGTACTTGGGAATCCAACTATGACCGATGCGAGCGGCGTAGCGAAAGTATTGATGCCTGTGATGTGCAGTGTTTCGAGCTTTGGGACAAGCCTGTAGTGTCGGTGATTATCCCTGTCTATAATCAATATGAATACACCCGGAACTGCATTACATCTATTGTAAAAAGTAGCATCAAGGTGCCATACGAAATCATTGTGGCGGATGATTTGTCTACGGATGAAACGCTTAATTTGAGTGAGGAATTCCCTTTCGTCAGTGTTGTGCGTAACGATGAAAATCTCGGCTTTCTCAAAAACTGTAACAACGCCGCAACACATGCTGAGGGCGATTATCTGCTCTTTCTTAACAACGATACGCAGGTTATGGATGGGTGGCTGGAAAGCCTCTACCAGACAATGGACGCGGACTTAGCCATCGCCATATGCGGTTCTAAGCTCGTTTTTCCTGACGGCACGTTGCAAGAAGCTGGCGGTATTCTCTGGAGAGACGGTAGCGCGTGGAATTATGGACGTGGTGGCGATCCTGAAGCATCGCAATTTAATTACGTCAAAGAAGTCGATTATATCTCCGGTGCCAGTATTATGGTCCGCCGCTTGTTTTGGGACGAGGTTGGCGGCTTTGATGAACGATATGTCCCTGCATATTGCGAGGACAGTGATCTTGCTTTCGAAGCACGCAAGCATGGCTACAAAGTCGTTTATCAGCCCAAGTCCGTTGTCGTGCACTTTGAGGGCAAGTCTCATGGCACGGATGAAACGGCAGGGCTTAAAGCCTATCAGGTGACCAACAACGAAAAGTTGGTGGAGAAGTGGCGGGATGTGTTGGAGCGTGATCATCTTCCCAACGGGCAGGACCCTGTAGCCGCTCGCGAGAGGAGCATTGGTCGTAAACGAGTCTTGTACGTGGATCATTACGTTCCCCATTTCGATCAGGATGCAGGTTCGAAAACCGCCTTCCATTATCTGAAACTCCTGAGAGAGAGCGGTATGGCGGTCACGTTTCTTGGAGATAATTTTGCTAGGCTTGAACCCTATACCGAAGTTTTACAGCAACTGGGTATCGAGGTCTTGTACGGTGTAGATTGGTTCGAAAACTGGGAACAATGGTTCGCAGATAATAGTCATCTTTTTACTCATGTATTCCTCAACAGGCCACATGTTGCTCTGAAGTACGTGGAGGCGATTAGGAAATACTCGGATTGCAAGATTGTCTACTATGGGCATGATCTCCATTTCCTGCGGGAGGAACGCCGAGCGTTGCAGGCTGAGGAGTCGCCGGACAACAAGGAAATTCAGAAAATTAAAGAGATGGAGTTGTCGATCTGTAGCCAGGTGGATGTCTGTTATTATCCGTCCGATGTCGAGGTGAAGGTTATTCAGAAAGAGTTGCCGGAGGTTTTGGCTAAATCCGTGCCTGCATATATTTATGATACCCCCGGTGGTGGTGGAAAGCCTATTCAAGAAAGAAAAGGTATCCTCTTCGTCGGCGGTTTTGGGCATCCTCCGAACATTCAGGCTGTTCAGTATTTTCTCGATGATATCCTGCCGCATATTGAAGCTTCAGGTGAGGATATCCCATTTTATATTGTCGGTTCAAAAACACCAGATTGGCTTAATCGGATTGGTAAGCCAAACGTTCATGTGAAAGGATTTGTTTCCGAAGAGGAATTAGTGGAACTGTATGGAATGTGTCGCCTCGTGGTGGCCCCACTGTTATATGGAGCCGGAGTAAAAGGTAAGGTCGTTGAAGCTCTTTATTATGGTGTCCCGGTTGTCACGACTTCTATCGGGGCTGAAGGTCTGTGTGCGACAGAGGCTGTGATTGTGGCTGACGGCGACAAGGGGTTTGCCGATAAAATTGTCGAACTCCATGAGGATTTGCATCGGATTGAAAAGCTCTCAGAGGGAGCACACCAGTTTGTTCAGAAATATTTTACCTCAAAAAGTGTGTGGCAGGTTCTAGGGGAAGACTTTAATATTTAATATTGTTGATCCTATGTGTTCGCAGTTGCCTATATCGACTTGCCAACAAGGGCGATTGGTATTATGGTCGAAAGATATAGTCCGCATTATGCAAAGGGCTTTCTATTCATTAATGTTTTTTTAGCTACCCGGTAAATCGAAGTAATAATAAATATGTCAATATTCATACGTTCAAAAGCGCCACTTCGACTCGGTTTTGGGGGGGGCGGTACCGATATTGCTGAATATTCGTCTCGATTCGGCGGGGCAATTATCAACACTACGATTTCCCGGTATGCTTACGCGACCATAGAGCCCCTGGTTAACGGGACAATCGAACTCTGTTGCACTGATCGCCACCAGTATTCCATACACGAATCCGCCCTAGAATTGGAGACCCAAAATGGGCAACAGCTTCTGGTTGGGGTATATAATAGAATTGTTCGGGACTATGTCAAAAAGCCTCTTTCCTTTCGTTTAACCACATCGGTTGATGCGCCTCCCGGTTCTGGCCTGGGGTCTTCTTCCACGTTGGTTGTCGCTATTTTGGGTGCCTTTTGTGAGTGGCTTAAGCTGCCACTCGGGGATTATGATATCGCTCATCTCGCATATGAGATTGAACGTGTGGATCTCGCTCTTGCCGGAGGCAAGCAGGACCAATTCGCTGCGACTTTCGGTGGGTTTAATTTTATGGAATTTAACCGTGACGGTTCCACCCTGGTCAACCCGCTCAGGGTCAAGCAGGAATTTGTCAATGAATTGGAACACAATCTATTGTTACTCTATACTTGTGTGAGTCGAGATTCGGCCACGATCATCGATGACCAGAAGAAATTTGTTAATGAGGACAATCAGAGTCGTATTGAGGCATTGCACAGCGTGAAAAAGTCAGCAAGCGCTTTGAAAAAGGGGGTCCTGACCGGAGATCTCGACTGCGTAGGCAGGCTGCTTCGTGATGGTTGGGAGAGCAAAAAACGAAGCTCTGATGTTATCTCCAATCAGAGTATTGATGCAATCATTTCTGACGCATTGAAGGCCGGTGCATTGGGTGCAAAAATATCAGGTGCCGGTGGCGGTGGTTTTATGATGATTTACTGCCCTGGTAATACGCGATATGCAGTGCTTGATGCCTTGTCGGGGCACACTGTCGAACCGGCGGATTTTCGATTCGTGAATCATGGTCTCGAGACTTGGACACGAAATCATACATACTAAGTTGTAGCAGTAAAAGGACCGCCAGTGAAATCAACGAGTAATTTTTTCAGAACTCTTGCAACTCGCTTTGAGAACGAGGATGCAAAGGCTCTACAGGAGCTTCTTGATTGGATGCGAACGTCCGGTAATGAAGCTTCTTTCTTTGCTGACAAAGATGTGATGCTTCAGTTCTATTGGAATATGCATCCTCGTTTTCAGTTTTTTAAGACCGTTGAACATGAAGGACGGCTGTTGGATGTTGGGGCCGGAAGCGGTGCACTCCAATGCTGGAAGGGATGGATGGCACCGGTCAGAGATGACATTCGTTATTTTGCCAACGACCTGACCAAGGGTGAATATTTCGATAATTGTGAAGGTTTTTTTGTACACAACCTGTCTGAAGAGCCATTCGTTGATCACGTAGCATATTTTGATTCTATCTTTGCTTGTCATGTTCTGGAACATGTCCCGAATTGGGAGCCTTTTTTTGACAATCTGATTGGTGCACTCAAGCCAGGAGGGACATTGTATCTAGAGTGGCCCACCAAGAAGAGTGCGTTCTTTCCCCAATTGGCGAAGTTTCACGAAGCAGGCATAGCCATATCTACAGTGAATTTCTATGATGACGCTACTCACTTGCATACGGCAGACATTGCAGAAGTATTACCATATCTTAATGATCGTGGGCTGGAAATGACCAATATGGGATACATAGAAAACCCATTCCTCGGAGCCGAATTACTCAAGGTCGGCGCAAGGGAGAATGACCAAGAACTCAACACCTACGGACTGTGGATGGCTCTTGGCTTCTCCCAGTATATTGTAGCGAAAAAGCGGAATGATTATGAAGCTGGCTGAAGACTTGCTCGTCAAGCAATTAGAGTCTAAGGGGTATATCGTTCAAAAGATTAGTGAGGCTTTGCCTGGCATCCCGGAACGAGAAATGTATAAGCCTTTTGTAAACCCGTGGTCCATCTTTAGTCCGTGGGACCATGATGAAACCATTCAAGATGTCATAGCTCAACTGGTTTCAAAAGGGCGCATGACTCTTGTTTCACGCGATAGATTGTGGATTCTCATGAACCTGGCAAAACAGGCGTTTACTCTGGACGGTGAAGTTTGGGAAGCGGGCGTTTACCAAGGAGGTACCGCGCTTCTTTTTCACGAAACTTTGAAGCAAGTTGGTGCTAGCAGGACAATCCGTTTGTTCGACACCTTCCAGGGAATGCCCGAAACAGATAAGAACTTCGATAAGCATAGTGCTGGTGACTTCGCTGATACGGATGTGGACGCTGTCAAAGATCTAGTGGGGGAAGCTGACTACATCGATTTTAGGAAGGGGTTCGTCCCTGATACTTTTGCAGGACTGGAAGACAAAATTATTGCCATGGCTCATATTGATTTGGATATTTATCCAGCTATCTTAGCGGCTTGTGAGTTTGTCTATCCACGTATGGCTTCAGGCGGTTTTATGCTTTTCGATGACTATGGCTTCCACTCATGCCCTGGAGCCAGAAAGGCTGTGGATGAATTTTTTGCGGATAAGCCAGAAGTGTATATTTCGCTGCCGACAGGGCAGTGCTTCGTCGTAAAATTGTAAGATTGGCATTGGTTCTGAACAGGCATAGAAGGTGCCTAGCGACGGGCCGACTGTTAGTGTGTATATTGGGGTTTGTGATTTATGGAGAGAGTTAATGACAGTTATATCGGTTCATGTCCCGAAAACGGGTGGTAGTTCTTTCTTGGACATATTAAGGAAAAATTATGGGGCAAAGCTGTTGGTTGACTATGGCTTAGAAGCTACAACTGCTCTTGCTGCTATGACTTCTGGCGAACATGAAATTGTCCATGGTCATTTTGTTGCAGATAAATATGTTGATGTGCAGGGTGCAAGATATATCACATGGTTGCGGGATCCTATCCAGCGTTTGTTTTCACACTATCAGTTTTGGCAGCGTAACAAGTTTCCACGGAGTCCTTTTTGGCGTCAGCAGTATTATAACAATTTTACTTTTGAAGAGTTCGCCTTTTCTCCTGCTGTTCGAAATGAGCAGGCCCGATATTTGGGTGGCATGGATATTAAAACTTTTTCATGCATAGGTATCACTGAGTTCTTTGTAGAAAGTATGGAGCTTTTTTCGAAATCGCTGGGAATGGATATTGAACTAGATAATTTGCCGCAGCATCGTGTGAATACATTAAGCAAAAAAGGGTATGAGCTTGATGATAAAGGTCTCCGTGCTGCGTTGTATGAATTTCATAGTCTAGACTATCAACTATATATACAAGGGTTGGAGGTGTTTAAATCTCAGTACAGCCAAGTGTCAGGTTGTTTAGATACCAGGTTCTGGGACTTGCAAAAGAGTAGTCAGAAATCGTTCCCCCCCCAGTTCTCACTGCAAAAGTTGCTTGCTGAGAAGCAGGTTAGTAATGTTATCGGGACATATTACTATGGTGATGGTTGGCCCATCAATATGTGGGATACTTTCCGTCGGGATGTAGTCGATGAGTATCTTGATGAGGTCAGGTCTGACGGTTTTAATACGATTATTTTACTTTTTCCAATGTCGCTTTTTAAGCTTAAAAGTAGTAATCAGAAAGCGCATGAGATTTTTTATAATGACCTAGTTTTTCTTTTAGACAAAATTAGGGACAAAGGGTTGAACTTTATGTTTCGGCTGGGCTATTCTTGGGATGGATTCCCTCTCAGCGGAGATCGTGGTCGTGTGGCCTTCTCTGTGTTATGTGAAGGCTCTAGCAAAGATGAGTTTATTGAAGAAGCCCGCCAACTGTATTTGATCGCCGAGACATATTCAGAATTTCTTTATGGTTTTATTACATGGGAAGATCTACTAATGTTCCCTTGCAATCGTGCACCCAAAGCTAGTGAGCCGATGAGAATTCAATTAGCTACGGAACTTGGTTTTACAGGGAATAGCGGGGCAATCCCAGAAAGGGATTCAGGTGAATTTCTTGGATATCTGGAATTTCTCGATATCAAATTTACAGATTTATTTATGGATTTGGCAGTAGCCTTTCCAAGGCTGTCTGCTGAGGTTCGTGTCGACACGACTCCCTACAATGATTCGGATGGAGGAGAGCATCATTATGTTCATCATCGTCAGTTTGTAGAAACTGATTGTGACGTTATTGGTACGTATTTTGCGACATATATGCTGCCTGAAAAGCCAACTCTGAATGATATGAAAAGGATTCTAAGCTTTGTACACCGTCAGCTTCAGGTCTCAGATCCTTCTAAAAAGATATTTATAGACCAATTACTTTTGGTCATTGATGAAAGCATTGGCAAGGGCTATTCAACAATCAGTGAAAAAGTTATTGATGCATTCGTAAAATGGTTTCCTGAATGGCTTGATGCAAACAGTATTGGATATGCCACGTGGGCATTTTGTGATTATGTTTGGGATGTGATTTTTAATGGCACTTTTCGATATGGCCCTTTGGGCTGGGAGTTTGGGGGCAATACTATGCTTGTGGAAAGCGCAGAGACTCGTTACGTGCAAATGGAGTCGGGGGCTTGGTTGAGAGGGGGGAGAATCTTACATTTTGAACCATGGCCTCAGCGTGGATGCATTCAAATTGAGTTAGAGGTAGATGATGCCTGCTCTATTACTGTTGAGTTGAGCGATTCCTATACCGTTGAATTGGATAAACGAGACATGTCACAAGTAAGCTCTGGGAAAAGGCAAGTAATAACGACAGAATTTGAGATTGTTCCCGAGTATTTGAAGATTCTGATAAATGGAGGAGCGGCTAAGATATATCGGGTTGGTTTAGGGAAGGAAATTAGTTCCTGTGGCGGTAGAGACTTGAATATGAATCATCGGGTTACATCCAGATTGATCAGGGAATTGAATAATAATTACGGTGGAAACTGTTAGTGTCAATAATAAATGCATATAATTTAGAATTGGTTAAGAGGATCGCTTCCTTCGCCGAGTGGGAGAGGTTTTTCTTATCGAACCCGATAACGGACCCTAAGCTGATTAATACTCTCGTGGACAGGATTAAGAAACAAGGTTTCCTTTGTTCGTTTTCTGGCGGAAAAGTGGAACCGGGGTTGTTCAATGTGCAATCGGCTAATTATAGAGAAGATTTTCTTTATAATGGTTTGAATAGTAGATTGAGAGCGGTTATTTGTGAATTGAACAAAGTTGTTGCCGAGAAGGGCGATAACGATATTCGGATATATGCCCCTGAAGCTGTAACGCCATTTGCGTTGTTGCTTCGAGGGCGTTATCCGCGATTTCTTGGTTCAGAATATAGTGATGATCAATTAGTTCGTGACGGCTTATTTCCTATACTATGTGAAGATTTGTTGTCCCTCTCTTTTTCTGATTCAGCATTTGATGTCGTTGTCATCAATGATGTTTTTGAACATGTTCCGGACATTGATAAGTGTCTGGAAGAACTTGCTCGTGTGATTGTCCCTGGCGGTAAACTCATTTCGACCTTTCCATTCAATATGGGGGCGGATGAGTCCGTTGTGAAAGCCAGACTAACAGATTCGGGCATAGAGCATCTCACTGAGCCTGAGTATCATGGAAACCCGGTTGACCCGCAGGGCAGCCTTGTTTTCGAGATACCAGGTTGGGATATTCTTGGTAGAGCTCAGGCGGCCGGTTGGAGGAAGGTGGAAATTGTTTATCATCACTCAGCGAAGTATGGCATTATCAGCAATGGGTTTTCAGGGATTTTCACTCTGGTTGCAGAAAAGTAACCTTTTAATATTTGAGTTGTCATATGGGAAGAGTGTGTCCCGTTTGTAAGAATGATCTGCATCTGAAAGGTCGAGACGTCATCCCCGATGGACTCAGTGTCCAGTGGAGGTTGGATGTTCAAGAACGCCATGCTGTCAATCGTCGTGAAGGGGATATCTGCGCCGAATGCGGGAGTTCATTGCGGCTCATCGCTTTTGCCAGCGTTGTCAAAGACGTTTTGCATGGAAGATTTGAAGTGGAGGTGTCCTCTTGGGGGGACATCCCTGATGCATTAAGACGATCGGGAAAAGTTTTGGACATATGGGAGTGCAATGATCTTTCCGTGCTGCATCCCTACCTCCAAGACACGCCGGGGCTGGTTTACACGCAGTATGCGTCAATGTTGCCGGAGGTGCCGTCGGAAGATTTGATGGACCTTGGGTTCGGCGACAATGCTTTTGACCTGATATTGATGACGGATGTTCTTGAACATGTCCTGGATTTGGGGGCGGCGCTAAGTGAAATGGCTCGTGTCCTCAAACCGGGAGGGGCGATAGTTCTAACCGTGCCGGTATTGATGAACAGGAAAACCAGACAACGGGCTGTTCTGGATTCTTCCGGTGAAGTACGTACCATCCTTGAACCGTCTTACCATGGTGCTCCCGAAGATGAATTGGCTGATTTGCTAGTGGCTCATGAATTTGGTAGTGATGTGACATCGTTGTTTCAGGACTTTTTTGATGTAGCTCTGCACAATGAAGAGGATCTGCCTTTTGGAGCCAACACTGTTTTTGTCCTGACTACGAAAAGCTAAGTTGAAGAGGGGTCGAATGCTCCAGAGCACCGAAGAAAAAGTTCTACAAAAAAATGGTTCTACCCTTTTTTGCTTCCGAGCGGCCAGGTTACACCTCCCTACATACCCGAACATATTATTCCTGTTCATGAAACTCGCCGACAGATGATCAGTGGTGCGCTTGATCCGCTTTTTGCTGACAAGTGGCATGACATTCGTTGTGTCGATCTGGCCTGCAATCAGGGCTTTTTTTCAATGGAATTGGCTCGTAAGGGGTGCCGTGAAGTTCTCGGCATCGAGGCCCGTCAGGAGACTGTGAACGAGGCTAATCTCATGCGCGACTGCCTCGGCCTGATGAATGCGACCTATGTGCAGGGTGATGTCATGGCCATGGATGGGAGCGAATATGAGGCGTTTGATATAGTGCTCATGCTCGGACTCATCTATCACCTTGAGAACCCGGTTGGCGCCTTGCGCATTGCGAAAGCTATGACCAAGGGAGTGCTCCTCGTTGAATCTCAGGTCGGCCCAGAGATTGAGGGTAAAATCGACTGGGGGACGTGTGAGATGCAGCAGCCAGTACACGGAGCCTTTACCATTATCGACGAGACTGAACAGTTTGCCAATCCTCTGGGGAGTGTCACCGGAATAGCCTTGTGCCCAAGCCCTCAGGCTATTGTCTGGATACTCAAAGCCCTTGGCTTTGCGCGGGTGGAGATATTACCTTTACCTGATAATGCGTATGAACAATTTGTTGCCGGAAAGCGGGTGATGATTGCCGCCTATACGGCATAAACCGATATACGACATGAGGTTGCAGTGATCCACCAGGCAGTCATACTCGCAGGCGGCAAAGGAACCCGACTCGGCAAGCTGACCGAGGCCATGCCCAAGCCGGTGCTCCCCGTAGGCGGCGATCCATTTATCAATTATCTTATCTGGAATCTGACCCGTTACGGGGTTACTGACATCGTGATTTCGTCGGGCTATCATCACGAACAGCTTGTCTCAATCCTCGATTGTCATCCCGTCTCCGGCGTGGACATCCGTTTCGTTCAGGAAAGTACTCCGTTGGGAACCGGAGGAGGTCTGCGTAATTGCCTTTCGATTTTGGACGATCAATTTTTTGTACTCAACGGCGATTCAATCTTTGACCTCAATTATCATGATCTGGCGAAACGAGCTGGTTCCGGTGCTGCTATTGGCTTGCGCCGGGTGGATGACACAGCTCGGTATGGCCGGGTCGAAGTGACGGATGATCTGGCAACCAGCTTTCGCGAGAAAGGGGAGAGTGGCCCCGGCTTTATCAATAGCGGCATCTATTGCCTGACGAAGGCAATTGTTGAAGATATGCCGGATGGTGAATCCTCTCTTGAGTGTGATCTTTTCCCCCGTCTCGCGGCCCAAAAACAGCTGGGTGCAGGACAATACACCGGCTTTTTTATCGACATAGGTATCCCTGAAGATTTCAATCGTGCCCAGGAATCGGTCCCGGCCTGGAAACGCATGGCGGCTTCCAGCGAGATGGAGTAATGTCGGTGGCGCGGTGGTTGCGTCGTATTAAACACGCCCTGACTGTAAATAAGCGGGCGGATTTGCTGCGTGCGCTGCAAGCAGGCTCTACGGTTTTAGACGTGGGGTGTGGCAACGACGCGGCATTCCACGCCAAGAACATCAATCCTAATATCGTGTACGAGGGGGTTGATGTTGGCGATTACAATATCCTTCATAAAGATGCCTTCGATGTCTATACTATTGTTCAAAGCGAAGATTTCGCATTGACACTTGAGAACATGGACAAAGAGTATGACCTTGTCATTTCCAATCACAATCTTGAGCACTGCCTTTATCCTTACCGCATGATTGACGCCATGTGCGCTCGGATCAAGCCCGGTGGTTTGTTGTACCTCGCTTTTCCCAATGAAGATTCCATAGGATTTCCGTGTCGCGCCGGATCTCTGAATTTTTATGATGACTGCACGCACAAATGGTTACCGCGAGGGCATCTTGTGGTTGATCGTGTTCGAGATAATGGCTTGAGCATGATCGAATCGCATATTCCATTTCGCCCCCGTACAGAGTATTGGATGGGGTGGGTCATGGAACCATGGAGCAGTTTGACGCAAAAGACTATGGCTGGGACATGGGCGTATTGGGGATTTGAAAACGTATTGTTGGCACAACGCCCAGTTTGAGAAATGGTAGCAAGACCATGAACAGCACCTTTACCATATCCGGGAAAATACCAGTCCCCTCCAAACTCTCCATGGTTGGAGACGAGGAAGGCCATTGTCTGGGTGTTCATGGAGACGTGGATGGATTGACAGCAGGGTGGTTCCGCATCAGGATGCAGTCAGCCTGTCAATCTGGCCCTGACGGCGCGGCGCTGGCCTTTCAGGATGGGCGAGATGAGCCATTCAAAGTCATGCACCTTCCTTTTGGCGTGAACGGTCAGCTCGATCATATTTTCTTCCTTCCCTTCTTGCCGAAGAGGCTCTGTTTTCTTTCCCGCCGGGCAGATCAACGTGGTAAAGTAGACACGGTAACATTTGATCCTATTTCCATGCCGACAGCCTATTGGCTTATGGCGGGGCGACTCCTGCACTACTTGCAACGGGAAGAGAAGTGGCCTCGGAAAACTGGACCACTCGATAAGGTGGACATAAACTGCCCGAAGGAGGCAATTCATGTCCAAGACGAGAAAACGTTTCAGCGCGGAATTCAAAGCCCGAGTCGCCCTGGATGCCCTGTCCGGGGAACACACCCTGTCGGAACTCGCCAGCAAGTACGGCGTACACCCCAATCAGGTTTCCCAGTGGAAGAAGCAGGCCAAGGAAGGGATCGTGGCGTCCTTTTCAGGCAAGGCCGTCGGCCGTCAGGATAACGGGGCCCAGATCAAGGAGCTTCACGCCAAGATTGGCCAGCTCACGGTGGAGAAGGATTTTTTGCAACAAGCCTTCGCCAAAATTTGAGCTGTGAGCGAAGGCGAGAGGTGGTCGACAAGACTCACCCCGAGCTCAGTATCCGGCGGCAATGCCGAATTCTCAAGCTGTACCGATCGACGTACTACTACGAACCGATCGGCGAATCTCCGGCCAACCTGGCCCTTATGCGCCGAATCGATGAGTTGTTTATGGAGCTGCCGTTTTTCGGTTCCAGACAGATGCGTAATACCCTACGAGACGAAGGGCAAAGGGTCGGTCGTGAACGGGTACGACGTCTGATGCGTAAAATGGGCCTGATGGCGATTTACCAAAAGCCAAAGACAAGCCATCCGCATCCGCAACATAAGACGTATCCGTATTTGCTGCGGCACAAGGCGATTACGAAGCCCAATCAGGTTTGGTGTGCCGACATCACGTATATCCCCATGACACGCGGCTTCTTATACCTTGTGGCGGTCATGGACTGGCACAGTCGGGCCGTCCTGTCGTGGAGGCTCTCAAACACGATGGATGCTGATTTCTGCGTGTCTGCCTTGGAAGAAGCCCTGAATCGTTATGGGGTGCCGGAAATCTTCAACACCGACCAGGGATCACAGTTCACCAGCTACGAGTTCACACGGACGCTCAGAGAGGCTGGAATTCGTATCTCCATGGACGGTCGAGGCCGATGGATGGATAATGTGATGATCGAGCGTCTGTGGCGTTCGTTGAAATATGAATGTGCTTACCTGCGTGAGATGGGAACCGGAAGCGAACTGCGGCAAGCCTTGGCTTGGTGGTTCGATTTCTACAACAATCGACGTCCGCATTTTGCTTTTGACGGCAAGAAGCCGATGGAGATATATCAGAACCGTTCCAGGCCAGAGGGGGTACCCCCTCTGGCCTGGAACGAAAGAGCGGCGTAGCTCGTAAACGTGTCCACCTTAAAATCGTCGCTCAGTGGTCCGAAGAACCGAGGCCACTTCTAAAGGAATTGGCTTTGACTCTTCCGGCTTTCAGCATCAACACAACCGCAATTTCCGCAAGTTTGTGATGTGTAAGCTGGATTAACAACGTGAACACTCCCTCCAAACATACGCATTTTGTATTCAAGCATAAGTCTGAAAGCGTGCCACCCTTGGTCAAGGATGCTTTTATTCAAACCGCTCTTGGCCTTCACATTACGCCCAGGCTCTTCAATAGTTCCCTTCGCGCTTGCGGACATATTTCGAATGCGCAAGTCCTCCAAAATAATCCCCGCGTGTTTTTTGCAGAGTTCTGTGGAAGTCTTGTGCAGGAAATCTCTTCGCGCATCGGCAATGCTGGCCTGAAGTTTTGCAATTCGCAGTCGCGCCTTCTCACGGCGATGACTGCCTTTTTGAGTTCGAGCGTACTTACGTTGTGCACGGGCAAGGGCCTTTTCAGCGGCCCTCAAAGGATTCATCGGACGGATGAAAGAACCGTCGGAGAGCGTAGCAAAACGAGCTACGCCAAGATCAAGGCCCACTACGGAAACGGACGGGTGAACAGGTTCGGGAACTTCCGCCTTGCAGCACACGGACATGTACCATTTCCCGGCCCGCTCGAAGACGGTAATGTTTCTGGCTTCGCCACGCATTTCACGGGACTTGAAGAAGCCAACCCATCCGATCTTGGGGAGCCGGACCCTGTTGCCCTCGAAAACAAATCCCTGGGGAAAGCGGAAGGATTCCCGGCAGCGTCCCCGCTTTTTGAACCTGGGCGCTCCTGCGCCTTCCCGGACACACTTCTTCCAGGCCGCATCCAGGTCACGAAGCGTTTGCTGGTAGGTTTCGGCCACGCCTTCGGCCAGCCAGGGGAAGGGGTCTTTCTTCCAGTGCGGAAGGAACGAAGCCATTTCGACGTAGAAAATTGGAGCCTGTTCCTCATCCCTGGCTCTTTTCTGAAGCCCCAAGGCCATGTTCCAGACAAACCGATTCATGCCCGCCCACCGCTTGAAAACGGCGGCTTGACCTTCATTGGTCTTAAGCCTGTAAACATAACCCTTGACTGCATCCATGCTCAAAAATATATCTTGGTCTACGGAGGCAGTCAAGTGGAAGAACTTAGAAAAGGGCGGCATGTCGTGTCGATGCTTCATGCCCATTTAGTCTTTGTGACAAAGTATCGAGGGAAGGTGTTGAGCAGGATTCATTTGGATAGATTGCAAGAAATATTTCAAAGCGTCTGCAATGACTTTGATGTTTCCTTGAGTGAGTTCAACGGAGAAAAAGATCATGTGCATCTTCTGGTAGAATACTCTCCAAAGGTGCAGCTTTCAAAGCTGGTCAATTCTCTTAAGGGTGTATCATCTCGACTTCTAAGAAAGGAATTTGCGGACATTCGTATTCGATACTGGAAGGGCGTGTTGTGGTCGCCTTCATATTTTGTTGGCAGTTGTGGGGGCGCACCAATCGACATCCTACGACGCTACGTTGAAAATCAGGGAAAGCATTAGGAGCGGCGCTTCCCCTCCCGCCTAAAGGCGGGAGTCCCCGCGCCGAAGAACGATGGGCAAAGCGCGGATCTCGCTGCCTGGGTGGATTTGGTCTGTTTGTCAGAAAGAAATCGCCGGGAAAGGCCAGGGAAGCTTGCTCTGATGGCTTCCATCGTTCCGAGCTTTGTCCCTATTTTCATTAGCGAAGATAGTGCAGGGTGATATCGGGCCTGTGGTGGCCCATTTCCTCGGAAATCAGATAGTGCGCCTGTTCAGGCGCGTATCCTTCCCGCGTAAGTTCCTGATAGCGGTCCTGGGCGAAGTTGTATCTCAAATCGTGTGTTCCTGAGTTGACTTCACCGGCCCGACTTGCCGCTTCAGCAACGTGATTGCGGTACGTCGATTGATTGACCCGCAGCACCCCGCCTCGCTCGCTCAGCGTTTGTTGCAAACGCTGAAACGTGTCGGGCCTGACTTCGATTGTCCGAGGCATCCCGCCCTTCGTGTTTGTCAGGTTGATGGTGTTTCCCTCGCGCAGCTGGTCGGCGCGGATCTGCGTCACCTCATGGCAGCGCGCGCCGCCTTCCATTTGGATGGTGGCCACCAGACGCGAATCGGGGTTGTTTACGTTCCGTATGACTTCGCGTGGGTCCACGTATCCCCTGTCTCTGTCAGGATTTTCAAGGGCATCCTTGGCCCCGGCCCGTAGGTCGTTGATAGCTTCGCGGAAGTCCACCCGCTGCCCTGTCTTCTCGCTGATCGCGTTGCCGAGCTTCCCGGCGTGAGCCGCTTCCTTGCGCCATGTGGACAGGGCAATGCCGCTTTCCCGGCGCATGTCCAGATATGACTTCACGTGCTCCGAGGTGATTCGCTCCATGTCCTTCTGGCCCATCTCACGGGCATGTTGGCCTATGGCCTTCCATGTCTCCTGATAGTCGTGGGCTGTGCCGTAGGAGTGGATTTTCGTCTGGTCTGAAATGCGTTGGGAGGTGGCGGGAATGTCACCCAGAGCGGCCCGAGCCGCTTCCTTGTCGGTGTGTTTTGACTCGCCAATCGCGGAGATTGCTTGTCGCAGCTGGTCGGTCTGCCAATTGATTGAGCCGCGCATAATTCGTGGGTGTTGAGTTATAAGCTTCAGGAGGGAAGCTGTACCTTGTTTGCCAGTCTTCGATTTCCGTGGAAATCAGGATG
Source organism: Pseudodesulfovibrio profundus (assembly GCF_900217235.1). Taxonomy (NCBI): domain Bacteria; kingdom Pseudomonadati; phylum Thermodesulfobacteriota; class Desulfovibrionia; order Desulfovibrionales; family Desulfovibrionaceae; genus Pseudodesulfovibrio; species Pseudodesulfovibrio profundus. The sequence continues at coordinate 22,685 of NZ_LT907976.1, forward strand.
CACTTAGCATGTCCCTTTCGCCCTTCGTTGTTCGTAAACAACACGCTGGGAAGCGTTCTCGCTCTGCTTGGAATCTTGTTCCTTTTTCGCCGTCATGCAGAGTTTTCACTGACGCTTGTGCTTCACATCAAAGCCATTTGTGACCCCTCTAATAGCCGCCTATCGGTCGCCATTTAGGCAGTTGTGGTCGGTGTTCGAGTTCGCAGGGGTTTTTCATATATGCCCCTGCCGTTAGCGGAAGACGGGGCGGGCTGTCAAGCCCTCTTAGCGAAAGCCGCCCCGTTACCTGCCCTGCGGTCAGGTAACGGGGCTACGCCCTAGAGCCGCTTGCATTTACCGCCGATTTTCTCTATGTAAAATTCACAGGTGCAAATACACCTGTAAATTTCACAAGAGAAAATCACATGACGGACAAGCAAATCAAGCTCTGGGCATGGCTTTGCCGCCAAGGACCGAAGACGGTCCTTGCGACATTCGCCGCCCTCAAGATCGACACCAACGATTTTTTTTCTGTGGTCGGTTCCATGAAACACGACCTTGAAAAAACCACATCCCGAAAATTGAAGGTGGCGAAGCCGCTTGATGAGTTGGGGAAGATTCACGAACTGCGTTTTGACCGCATGAAAAAAGTGAAGAAGGCCAAGAGAGCGAAGAAGGCCAGAGCCATTGAACGCCAGTATTGGGCAATCGTCGGATTGCGCGAGAAGGGAGCAAGCTGGAACGATATCGTCAGCTACCTCTCCCGCTACCACAAGCTGAAAGTCACCAGAGAGTACCTGCACAAAGTCATGTCGCAGCTTGCCGACAAGTATGGAGATGCCAATGAGAACGCTTAGAATCGCTGGATTTGTTGCCCTTGCGGTTGTTGTGTTGTGGCTCGTGGCACTCGTCACAGGCTCGTTTGTCTTCGACAACACAGCCACAACAGCGGTCAAGATCGCGGTGCAGCTCGTCCTGCAAAGGTGGCTCGGGCTGATGCTCATGCTGTTTGTGGCCGCGGTTGGCGTTGCCATTGGCTACGGCCTTCATGTGGCAGCGGGGAACAGCATCATCCAGAACCACGCCGAGAACTGCCGAGAGAAGGAGCGCGAGTTGTCCATGCAGATCAACAAGGCCAGAAACGAACGGGCCAAGATCAGCCGCCAAATCGAAGAACAGGGGGGAAAAAGAGCCGATGAAGTGGAGCGCGACCTGGTCGCAAAAAATCGGGCCACAGAACTCGCCCTGGGCGAACGCGAAAGAGCCGTGTCCGAGAGGGAAGTGAAGGCCACGAAACGCGAGGATGCAGCCTACCACGCCGCGCAGAACGTGGCGCAGTTCAAAGACCTACGCTCAATGTATCTTGCGCAGATCGGCAGAGCCATTGAAGCCTTGGAAGAAGGCAATCCGGGCCGCGCCCACAAGATACTGACCAAGGACCGCAAAACATACCGCCGCAGACGCTCCAGAAAGCCCCAGAACGCACCCAAGCGGAATTAGCCTCCGTCATGTTCGGCAAAGAGCCCCAAAACGCTCAAATTTCGATTCTGAGCGTTTTTTCTCAGCCTCTGAGAGAGTCCATATCTCTTTATCACACATCATAGGTGATTCAAAAATACTCCACTCCATTGCCCTTGTCAATAAATTCGAGAATTCTTCTAATTCTAGAAAGAACTGACCTTGACATTTGTATGCCATACGTTTATTTCTGACTTAGAAGAATGGAGGAACTAGAAGAATGAGAAGAATAGCCGTTGCAGTTTCCAAAGGTGGAGTCGGCAAAACAACCACCGCCGTCAACCTGGCTGCTCGACTGGCCAGCACGGGCAAAAAGGTGTTGCTGGTCGACGCTGACACACAGGGGCAGGCGGCGAAATTCCTGGGCGTTGAGCCGCCATATGGACTCTATGAATTCCTGACCGGAGCTGGCGGTATCCATCGGAAGGAAGCCATATACCCAGCGCGGAAGAATCTTTACCTGCTCGCTGGCGGGATGCCTCTCGTCGAGCTGAAGAACTGGCTTGGCGAACAGCCAAGGGAAGGCCGAGAGCGTATCCTGGCCAGCAAGCTGAAGCCACGCGAGGACGTGCTTGATTATCTCATTTTCGACTGTGCGCCGGGGTGGGACATTCTCTCGGTCAACATCCTATGCTGCGCCGATGAGATCCTGACGCCGGTAAAGCTCGAAGGCGCGGCCTTGGACGGGCTGAAGGAGTTTCTCCTCTATGTGAAGGCGGCGAAAAAGCATAACCCCGCCCTTGATCTCAACTACATTCTGCCCACGATGGTGGACCAAAGAAACCGCCAGACGGGCGAATTCATGGAGCAGCTCAAGAAGCATTTTGACGGCAAGCTCTGTGATCCGATCCGGATCAACGTCAAGTTGTCCGAGGCCGTATCCTTCGGCCAGACCATTTTCGAATACAGCAAACAAGCGGCCGGCGCTGAAGACTACGCACGACTGGCCAGGAGGATAAAGAGCGATGGTTAAAAAGAAGAAAGAGACGATGCCGGATATGTTTGGTGACGACATTGACCCTATTGAGTCAGCTCTTGGAAGAAAAGAAGAACTAGAAGAAAAGAAGTCAAAAAAGACTGTCTCAAAAGGCATAAGCGAAAAACATTCTTCTAGTTATTCTACGAGAAGAAAGGAAGAAAAAATAAAAGTTGGCTATTATATTTCTGAGCTTCGCCAGGAGCGACTTGAGGCGGCCTGGTTACGTGCGAGGCTTGACGGTTTGCCAGTCAAAAGCAAGAGCGCCATGGTCGAGATCGCGCTTGATATCATGTTCGCGGATTTGGAAAAAGGCGAGGATTCGGAGATACGAAAGCGGTTTGCATAACTATCTAATACCCATAATTAAAAACCGGAGGAAAGCATGGACATCAAGGGTCTCTTTTTTCACACAGAAGTAAATGGCCAAATTCAATTCCAGGGGCAAATATTGAATGAGATCTCAAAAGCACAAATTGAGGTCCAGCTCTATTCTTTTGCTGACGGTGCGCCGACCGATATTGAGATTTGGAATGTCAAGGATCACAATTTCGCTGCCTTTTTCCGCACCGATGAGGACATGAATCTTTCATACTACGCTCGGACCAAGATCGAAAAACGTTGATCATAGAAGCGTGAGCCACATATATTGTGTGGCTGCGGCCAGTTTGAGATCGTCCAGGGATATGGATTTCTTCATACGCCGACCTCCTGAAGCCTGGTGTAAACTGTCGTGCGGCTGACGCCGTACTCTCTTGCAAGCGCGGCCACGCGCTCCCCAGCCTCCTTCCTCTCCAGGATCTCGGCCACCTGGTCATCGGTGAGCTGCCGTTTCCGGCCTTTATAAACGCCCTTGGCCTTGGCCCGGGCAATTCCTTCGGCCTGGCGCTCGCGGATCAGTGACCGCTCGAACTCGGCGAAAGCGCCCATCATTTGTAGCATGAGCCGTCCCATGGGATCGCCCTTCTCGTCGGCCTCAAAGGTGAGGCCTTCGCGGTTGAAGACGATGGCCACGCCACGCCCGTTGAGATCCTGCACGATCCCTTGCAGGTCCTGAAGATTCCGAGCGAGCCGGTCGATGGAATGCACATGAAGCACGTCACCGGCCCTGACGAAGGACAGGGCAGCATCAAGGCCCGGGCGGTCGGTACTGCCGGCGCTGGCCTGGTCTTGAAATAGTTTGTCGAGCTGGGCCCGGCGCGTTAGCCCTTCGAGCTGGCGATCCGGATTCTGTTCGACCGTTGAAACTCGCACATATCCAACATTCATTTTTGAAGCCTCTCTTTCATGGCCATGACCTTCTCGCGGTCGAGGCCTGCCGAATCAATGAGCCGGTCCAACAGCCCCGGCATTTTATCTAGTTCGTCAAAAAAGTCCGTTATCACCACTTCCACAGTCGCTGAAGCGTCTCCGCTTCGCAGGATAGACAATAACTCAGCCTCGCTGAACTGTATCCGGTGTCTGAGATTTGCTAGTACAGTTGCGGTTTTAAGCGGTGAAAATTCCATGGCGGTTATATCTTGCGCCAGCCGGGAATTTTGGCGTCTCTGGCAGCTCTGTACACTTCCTGCATGACATGGAGCAGCATGTCATCACCGGCCAGGCCTTTGAGCGTGGCAGCATGGGCCAGCTCATCGAGCTTGGCCGAGATCTCGTCACGGTAGAGCGTCTTGGCCAGTTGATAAATGTCGGGCCGCATGTGGTGCGTTTCGCCCAGGAGAAGAACGTCAGGCATGTGCGCCTCCTTTTTTTGAATCATACACACCCAGTAAAGACAAGTCTAGATCCCAACCGGAAAGCGTTCACAAAAAAAAGATTGGACTCTAAATTAACACTTTTTCAGACTGGCCAGTCTGTTTAGTTGGGGTACACCCTATTCTGATTTAATATTTTTTTCATGAAGTTGATTCAGCCGGGCTTGCTGTTGATCATACTCCTCAGACTGTATTTCTCTCAGCAGCCGGTAGGCATAAAAACCGAATGGTACAATTGGAACGAACGAAGCAAAGCTCAAAAAGAAATTTTGTGTTGCTTCATAGATCACAGCCCAAAGAAACCCGACAAGATCGTACCCAAACCCGGCAAAAAAACCGAAATTCATCAACAGCCAGTGCTTCCTCAAGGGCTTGGTTTGAGTAAAAAATAAATATGAAAATCCACCAACAGAAGAGCCTACGAACAACCCCATACCTACGAATGTCAAATCTCTGAGCTTGTAAGGCATCAGCAAATTTATTCCGACGCTGGCACCAAGCCCGGCAGCAATACCAAGCAAAATACACAATATAAATAGACACTTCTTCACAACAGGGTCACTCCTTTAACTTGATAAATCGCACACTGATGGCTGACGTTCACAAACAGCGGTTTGAGTTACATACACAATGCAACCCCTTTTACTCAAGAAAAGTAAGAGAATTGTGGTCAGCGCAATTTTCCCGGGCACAAGTAGAGCGTCTTGGCAGGGGCTACCGGGGGTCAAGGAGGGCAGCGCGATTATGCTCACCGAAGCGAAGCGCAGGGGAGGGATAAAAGCGCTGGCCAGCGAAGCGATCCTTGACGCCTGGTCGACCCGATCTATGCTCGATGGAGGGCGTCAGCCCCCACAGCGAAGCGCCAGCGCAGCAACAGGGGCTGACCCCTTGCCACGCGGCGAGCTGCCCCCGGAGGGCCGCCGGAGGCCTTAAAAGGGAAAGCCCCCTGACCAGGTTGGACAGAGGACTTACACTCCAGATAGACTCTCCCCTTCACTCCTTGTCGCCATCGGGGCCGACAAAATTTATATTTAAACCTGAATCCGTGAATAAGTGTTGCCAACGTTGTTGGCTCGAAATTTCAACCATATTTTTCGAAAATCCAGGCGACTTTCGACCTGAAAATTTTCAACTGAAGGACCATTGTCGCTTCGCAAGCTCTGAGAACCGACTTTTCGCAGTTTTCAGACGCACTACTCCTAGGAATGCAGCCTAATGACCATCTCGTTACGCCGTCTTGAGACGATAGAACAGGTCAGAGACCACCTTGAACCATGGCTCCGGGCAGGAGACATGCAGGATTACCTTGCGTGCATGGCGGGTGATCCGAGCACAAATGCTCATCATGCTCCGCATGACCGTCTTGGTTCTGCGACGGTTGGCTTTTTTCAGCCCCAGCATCCGAGCCACAACCAAGTCCACGGAGGCTACCCGAAGCATGTTGTAGACCAGCATGCCCAAGCGCAGGAAGGCGGCATTCACGGCAAACTTGCCCGACGGCAGGCGTTCCATGTCCATCTCGGTCTTGAATTCCCCGTGATGCTGCTCGCTGGTGCCCCGCTTGCGATACAGTTTCAAAGCCTGGTCGGCATCAAATTCCAGGTTAGTCCACAATACGCAGACGCGGACCTCTGGAATCATCATGAACACACCGTCCTTGCTCAACACTTCCGTGACCTCGAAAATCTGGCGGACCGGCCTTTTCTTTTTGCCGATCTCACGCATCACGAAGCCCCGGTAGATCCGACCTTTTTCTCGGGACGTTACGAAATTCTCTACTTTCTGCGCGTGCTCCTTGGCCGTGGCGAGCCAGCCGGTCACCGGCTCCCTGCGCAGATTGTGCTTGATGATGAAGCCGGTGCGCGCCTGCGTGCACAGAGTCTCCAGACGCTCCTTGCTGTCAAATCCGCTGTCGGCCACCACGAGGATGTTCGCATCCACCATGGACTTGGCGTACCCGAGGCTCTCCAGGATGAACTCATCCGTGCCCTCGCAACTGGAATGGCTCGACCCGGGGCGAAGCTTGCCGTTGACCATCCAGCCGCCACCAAGATGAGCAAAGATCGGAGCGAAGCCGAATCTCTTGTCGTACGTCGCGCTGGCACCTTCCTTCTCGGTGTCGGCGTTATCAAAAATGCTGACGTCGATATCAAGGCGCACCCAGTGCTCTTTCTTGTTGTCGTCCCTGGTCATTTCAATGAGTTCAGGCTGCATTCCGGTCTTCTTCCACAGTTCGACCGAGCAGCGGGGCAACTGGGCATCCAGGTCAGTTTCCAAGGCGATCCGCTGAAACCGTTGCCGCAAAATTTCGGCGGAAGGAACGCGTCCAAGGCCAAGGCTGGTCGCGAAGAAATCGTCGCCGTAGTACTCACGAACATGGTCGAAATCCGTTTTGCCTTGGCACATGAGGCCGACCAATGTGCGGAAAATTTCACGCTCCTTGATCTGCGGAGCTTTTCCAGGCCCAAGACGGTCGACCAGTGTATCCAGACCGCACACCCTGGCCATCTCGCCGATCAGAGCCAGGCCGACGTGGCCAATGTTGTTTCCTTCGTTTCGCTTGATATCGGTGATGAGCATTGCAACCTCCTGTCGCACCCAATGGGTGCAAAAACTCATTCAGGAAAAGCAAGTCCAATATACCGGTATCATTGATTTATTTCAACCACAAAATGTTTCAAAACTGTATATTCAATGCAACTTTTTCACGGATTTAGGGAACAGGAAAAAACTGTCCCTGGGGATGCCGTTGAACCGGCGGAGGTGGCGCTTGGCTTGGTTCCAAAAGTTCTCAATCCCATTGATGTGGTTTTGCCTGTCCACGAACCTTTCAGAGTGATTGATCCGCACATGGTGGAAGTCCGAGACATCCAGCGCATCATAGCTTCTGAAAGCGTCAGTGTACACGATACTGTCCGGCAAGATCATACGCTCCATGATGGGGAGAAGTGTCGTGCTCCGGGCGTTTGGGATCATGACCGTATAAACCCGCCCTCCACGCTTCAACAAGCCGAAAACAGGGACTTTCCCTGCAGCACCTCGACCGCGCTTGCCTTTCCTGACTCCTCCGAAGTAGCTCTCATCAACTTCAATCTCACCGTCGAATGGCGATGCCTTTTCCATCTCATCGGCAATGATTTTCCTCAGCCGAGTGAAAAACGTGGCCGCCGTGTTCTTGTTGACGTCCACCAGTTGAGCGGCAGCACGTGCCGTTGTGCCGGCAATGAAGTGCTCAATGAGCCTGGCCCGCTTCTGTGGGCTGAGCCTGCTTTTCCTTTCGTACATGATGCCATCCTAAGCCTAAGCGGAGTGCTTAGCTAGGACAGCCCCTTAATTTTTATATTTTTAGTGCCATTAACATGCCTTTGAACAAGTAGGCAATTATGGAGACCGAAATGAATAACTGGCCTGAATACCTTGAAATTGCTTCTTTAGCTTTCGTCACTCTCGGTACAATTTTTCTACGAATAGCCGACAAGAAAACGCCCTTACCTGATGCAACTAAAAACCTATTAGGAGGCCTAGATTCGGCAATTGAAAAAACGGTTACAAGATGGAAGGTCGCCGGCTACACATTGCTCATTGCTGCCCCTGTGGTGCAGGCAAGTCAGATACCCCCGGCAAAGCCGGGGGCTTGAGCTTGTGAGCCGCTCAAAGCGGCTTTAAGAACCGCCTAAAGGCGGAAAGAGCGGTTCTTCGACAGCAGTCCCTTGTTCTTTACATATTGCCATTGCCAGCCATTTCGAGGCCCGAAAACCATGGGTAACACTCCATAGACACTGTCGTTTGTTGAGGGGCTTACGCCAAGAATGACTCCCGCATAAGTAGAACTCTTACGGTCCCCCGGCAGAGCCGGGGGATTTCTCATTGGATTAAAATTTTCATCCAAACCTTTTGGTTCTCTTAACAGCAGATGAAGCTCATTCCTAGCCGAAAAAATCCCGCTATAACAGGTTCATCCGGCTCAAGAGTACTTTTGACAAAATGAAAGGACATGGCGTCCAACCGATGGAAGTACCACCAACCATCGGGAGGAAGAACCACCATGTCCACGAGTTTGATGTATCACGCCTTCGGTCTGACCGGCTTCGACTATGTTCGGCAGTCGTTTGTGGCCGGGAACATTATCTTTGATGTCCGGCCCAAGCCGAAACTGGTCAGATGTCCGGAATGTAAAAGCCAAGAGGTCGTTCGACGTGGGTCATTTGAGAGGTGGCTCAGGACCGTTCCCATCGGCTTCAAACCTGTTTGGCTGTGTGTGGAGGCTCCGCGAGTAGAATGTCGGAAGTGTGGCTGTGTTCGACGAATCGACCTGAAGATTGCCGAGCCGAGGCGTTGGTACACAAGGGCTTTTGAGCGATTCGCATTGGCACTCACCAAGATGATGACCATGCTTGATGCATCTGCCTTACTCGGTATCGGGTGAGAAGTGGGTTCACTTCCTTGGACCAGTCAGCGGCGAATTTAAGGTGGACAGTTTCATAGGCTACGCCGCCTTGTGGGGCCAAGCCAGAGGGGGTACCCCCTCTGGCTTGGGGCCTTCCTGATATATCTCCATCGGCTTTCTGCCGTCAAACGCCTTGTGTGGGCGGCGGTTGTTGTAGAAATCGATCCACCAGGCCAGGGCCTGCCGCAACTCGCTTCCCGTTTCCAATTCCCGCAGATACACGCATTCGTATTTCAGTGATCGCCACAGGCGTTCGATCATGACGTTGTCCATCCAGCGGCCGCGGCCGTCCATGGAGATGCGGGCTCCGGCTTCCCGGAGCGTCCGTGTGAACTCGTAGCTCGTAAACTGCGAGCCTTGGTCCGTGTTGAAGATTTCGGGCACGCCGTAGCGGTTCAGGGCCTCCTCCAGGGCGGACACGCAGAAGTCCGCTTCCATGGTGTTCGACAGCCGCCAGGAGAGCACCGCGCGGCTGTGCCAGTCCATGATCGCCACGAGGTACAGGAAGCCCCGCTTCATCGGGATGTACGTGATGTCGGCGCACCACACCTGGTTCGGCCTCGTGATCGCCTTGCCGCGCAGCAGATACGGATACGTCTTGTGCTGCGGATGAGGCTGGCTGGTTCGCGGCTTCTGATAGACCGCCATCAACCCCATCTTGCGCATGAGCCGCCGGACGCGATTGCGCCCGAGTTGATGGCCCTCATCGCGCAGGATGTTGCGCATCTGCCGGGAGCCGAAGAACGGCAACTCCAGGAACAACTCGTCGATGCGCTTCATGAGCGCCAAGTTGGACGCGGACTCGCCGATCGGCTGGTAATAGTACGTTGAGCGGTGCAGCTTGAGGATTTCGCACTGCCGTCGAACACTGAGCATCGGATGCCCCTTGTCGACGATGTCTCGCCTTCGCTCGCAGCTCATATCTTTGCGAAGGCTTGTTGCAAAAAATCCTTCTCCACCGTGAGCTGGCCGATCTTGGCGTGAAGCTCTTTTATCCGGGCCTCATCGCTTTGTTGGGTCTTTTGGGCCTTGCCCGCAAAGCCAGCTACGATCTGCTCCTTGGCCTGCTTCTTCCACTGGGAAACCTGGTTGGGATGCACGCCGTACCTGCTGGCGAGCTCGGACAGGGTGTGTTCGCCGGACAAGGCATCCAACGCGACACGGGTCTTGAATTCGGCGGTAAAGTTCCTTCTTTTCCTGGACATCAAAAGCCTCCTTTGGGCTTCTTACGTCCACCTTAGCTCGTGGTCCAGTTTCCTGAACCCACTTCTGTGGGACGGAATCAAGTCCATCTTTAAACGTCACCTCCAGCGTCGTTTCGGCAATCCGTCTCTGTCCGGCCTCAAGTATATCGCCATCGATGAAATCAGCGTCCGCAAAGGGCACAAATATTTGACCCTAGTTATGGACCTTGAAAGTGGCGCAATCGTATTTGTGGGAGACGGCAAGGGCGCGGAGGCACTGGATCCATTCTGGAAGCGGCTGAAGCGTTCAAGCGCAATGGTTCAAGCGGTCGCTACAGATCTGAGTATAGCATACATCAGCGCAGTTATGACCCACCTTCCAGGTGTCCCACTGGTGTTCGATCATTTCCACGTGGTGAAGCTCATGAACGACAAACTGACAGAGATTCGACGCAAGATTTTCCAGGAGTTGGAAAACATGCCAGGGCGGGAAGTTCTCAAAGGAAGTCGCTGGATTCTATTGAAAAATCCAGAAAATCTGAATAAGAAACGCAATGAACCGGAACGATTGAAAGAAGCTCTGCGATTCAATGAGCCATTGGCCACGGCCTATTATATGAAGGAAGATCTGCGGCAAATTTGGAGTCAATCGGACAAAGCAAAAGCCTTTGTTTTCCTGGACGACTGGATTGCCCGTGCAACTACGTCAGGGATCGGCCCACTGGTGAAGATGGGCAATACCATGGTAAAATTCAGGTTCGGCATTCTGGCTTGGTATGATCATCCCATTTCGTCAGGCCCGATGGAAGGCTCCAATAACAAGATCAAAACCATGAAACGGCAGGCCTACGGCTACCGGGACAAGGAGTTCTTTAAACTCAGAATCATGGGCATCCATGAGTCCCGGTTTATCCTGACGGGGTGATTTATGATGTTTGTTTCTTTTTGTGGACTTTTTTATCCCCTAGAGGTATGGTATTCAAAATACTATCCTCAGCGCTAAGTGTTTGAATAAAATCAGTATGTTGCTTGATGAAAAAAAAGGGAAAACCATGTGTAAGTCAAAGCTCTTGGTGGGACTCATAATGATTACTTGTTTTCTATCGAGTATTGTTGCCTTGGCAGATGACCATAATGATCGTCGTAAACACCGTAAAGACCACCACGATCGAGAGGAGGTAGAAGATGCCGTGCCCAGCCCTAAAAATGAGCTCTACCTATCGGTTTGCGGTTCATGCCACATGGCCTATCCGCCGGGGTTGCTAAATTCGGCCTCGTGGGCTGCTTTGATTCAGGGGGCGAGTGAGCATTTCGGCGAAGATCTTAGTTTAGACACCAAGGATGCCGAAGAGCTCGAAACCTATCTTACATCAGGGGCATCTGAAAACGTTCAAGGAGAATTAGCTAGGGATATTTCCCGGGATTTGGGGAATCGGATTGTAAAGCGCATCACCGAAATTCCTGAAATAAGAAAAGAACATCATGAGTTGAGTGCCTCAGTGTTTTCAAGAACATCTATTGGTGGTCTTTCAAACTGTATTGCATGTCACAAGCGTGCTGATGTCGGAGTGTTTGACGACGAGGTAAGCATACCACGAGAATGATCCAAAGAATTTGAGGTTAAAGGGCGAGACATTGCTGTCCGGTTAAGAACCGTTGGTATCCCAGGATTTCGGCATGAGCATTCACTTCCTAGGCGAAGGTTATTTGATGGACATGTTTGACAGCCCTTCAAAAAGAAAAATGTCCGAATTCTCCTCTTTTTGTGATATGCAGAGGATGTCTAACTCACTGCACAAAAAGGAGATTTCGGACATGGCTCATGCTAACACAATCTTTCATCAAGTGCTATCCCTGATCCCTCGGACTGAATTCGAAGCCCTGGCCAAAAAGTACAGTACCGGCAGGGCGTTCCGGAGTTTTTCCCGGTGGAACCAGTTCGCATGCCTGCTCTTCATCCACCTTGCAGGTCGCCAAAGCATGCGTGACGGCATCCGCAGCCTGGGTGCCAACATCAGGCAAATGTATCATCTGGGGCTGCGCAGCGTGGCACGCTCGACCTTTGCCGATGCCAACTCCAAGCGGCCAGCGGAGTTCTTTCAGGCGATTTTCGGCAAGCTCTACCAGCGTTGCTCGTCCGTGGCTCCTGGGCATAAGTTCCGCTTCAAAGCCAAACTCTACAGCTTCGATTCCTCGGTCATCAAGCTCTGCCTGTCCGCCTTTCCATGGGCATCCTATCGGGCTAAAAGGGGTGGCCTCAAAATCCATACAGTCCTCGATCACGACGGATACCTGCCTGCCTTTGTCCGTGTCACCAATGCCCGACTTCATGACTCCAAGATGGTCAAGATGCTCAGGCTCCCCAAGGGGTCCATCGCCGTCTTCGACAAAGCATACATCAACTATTCCTGGTTTCGGACCCTCAGCGCCTCGGGGCTGTTCTTCGTCACCAGGCTCAAGACCAACGCCGTGTACAAAGTTCTCAAAAGAAACCCGGTTCGGAAAAGCACTGGCGTCACTTCCGACCATGTGATTGTCGTCTTCAGCCAAGACAAGGAACTGCACCTTCGGCGGGTTGGCTACAGGGATCCAGAAACCGGCAAGTTCTACGAATTCCTGACCAATCACTTAAACCTCTCGGCCAAGACCATCGCCGACATCTACAAGGAACGCTGGCAGATCGAGACATTCTTCCGGCTCATCAAGCAAAATCTTCGCCTCAAATCCTTTGTCGGCACCTCGGAGAACGCCGTTCTAAGCCAGATCTACGTGGCCATGATCGCCTATCTCATGCTGGCTTGGCTTAAGTTCAAGTCCAGCGTTGCCTTCAGCCTCCAGGAGATGTTCCAGTTGCTCCAGGTCAACCTCTTCGATCGGCGAGAAATGGAGGACATCTTCAAACCACCCGACGCCTTCCATGACAACATCAACAACGATTACAGGCTACTGAGCTATGTCGCTTAACCGGACAACACTGGGCGAGAGTTTTTTTGCTTATCTTTTGGTGATGTTATTTCGACCGTAAGGTGACCCGCAGGATTTCGCTTGGCCTCCACAGACGCATGCGCGGCCCCCAAATGCCGGTTCCCCGGCAGATGATGACGGGCGAGAGTTTTTTTGCTTATCTTTTGGTGATGTTATTTCGACCGTAAGGTGACCCGCAGGATTTCGCTTGGCCTCCACAGACGCATGCGCGGCCCCCAAATGCCGGTTCCCCGGCAGATGATGACTGTCATCGAGTCGACCTCGTGACGTCCTTCCAGCAGTGGGTAGCGCAGCCGCACCAGATAACCGAAAGGCCAAACTTGCCCTGCGTGGGTATGGCCGCTTAGCATCAGTCCGACGCCTTGTGCAGCCGCCTCTGCGGTGCGTAGTGGGGTGTGCGACAGCAGAACGGTGGACCCGGCAGGACGGTCTGACAATGTTTCGGTTATGGGGTCTGCGGTTGCTGCCATGCGTGAGTGGATGGTTAGATCCTCCACTCCGGCTATGATCAGCCCCGATGCCGGGGACTCCCACTTGTTGAGCAGCACATTGAATCCGGCATCAGCCATGAGCTGCATGGGATTCCCCTCACGGCCATATTGCTCGTGGTTGCCCTGAACCGCAAAGACACCAAACGGTGCGCGAAGGGTGCGTAGCACGGGCAGCAATCCGTCATAGTTTAGGCTGTGTCCCTCGAAGATGTCCCCGAGCAGCACGATCATGTCCGGCTGCATGGACATGGTTTGCTCTATGCGAGCTTTGAGCCAGTCCGTGTCCTGTTGGGAGCCGATATGAAGGTCCGACAGTCCGGCAATGACCATACCGTCGATGTCGAGCGGTAATTCGGGCAGGGCTACCTCGTACTCCGTGATTACAGGCGAACGTAGCCCTTGCACCATGGCCAATCCCGACAGGAGCAGTCCGGCCAAGAACGCCGCCCCCCGCAGCTTGGGTGTCATGCGTGGCATGAAAAAACCGAATCCGGTGATGATGTCTACGAACAGCAGCAGGACGAACGTGAGAAAAATGACGAGTCATGACCCCCGGCAAAGCCGGGGGCTTGAGTTTGTGAGCCGCTCAAAGCGGCTTTAAGAACCGCCTAAAGGCGGAATTTCAGTTGTTCGATTCGTTTGTCTTCCTGCTCTTGCTTGCGGATGTACTCGCGAATCACTTTTTCATCTCTGCCAACGGTCGAGACAAAGTATCCACGTGCCCAAAAACTCTGGCCAGAATACCCTCGCGCCCGGCCTTGGACTTCACGGGCTATGTGGATGGCGCTTTTCCCTTTCATAAAACCAATAACTTGCGCCACCGAATACTTGGGCGGTATGGCAATGTATATGTGCACATGATCCTTGCACAAATGCCCTTCCATTATCTCACTTTCTCGCTGTCTTGCCAGCTTATGGAAGACTTCTCCCAAGTACGTCCGAATTCTACCAAACAGAATCTTACGGCGACATTTCGGTATCCAAACGATGTGATACTTGCAGTCCCACCGAGTGTGACATAGGCTTGAATTGCACTTCATTTAAAGCCTCTCCTGTGCTCACTCTGAGCAGCTCACCAGGGGAGGCTTTAAACTATTCCCGCAAAAGTCAAACTTTACTGGTCCCCCAGCAAAGCTGGGGGGTTTCTCATCGGACTAACAGGTTCATTCCAGCAAGTTCAATGACCGAAGCCCATTGTTCATCGCGGCCATGACAAAACGCTCTGCCCAACCAGACGGAGACCCAGGACAGGACACAGAGGCCCAAGCGTATCGGCCAGGAAATGCGGTCGAACAGGGGGAGGCCCCCCATGCGCCAGAAGATGTACCCAACCATTAGGGTTCATCCGGCTAAAGCGTACTTCGCTTCGTGAATTCCCATGATCCTGAGCTTGAAGAACTCGGTATCCCGATATCCGTAGGCTTGTCGTTTCAGCGTCTTGATCTTGTTGTTGGTTCCCTCGATTGGGCCTGATGAGATGGGATGGTCGTAATAGGCAAGAATGCCGAAACGATACGAGGCAAGCGTCCTCGCCATGATCTGCAAAGGGCGTATCTCCGAGGCTTCGGCTCTGGCGATCCAGTCGTTGATGACTTTCTCTGCCGTCGCCTTGTTCGGCTGGGACCAGAGTTGCCGCAAATCCTCTTTCAGATAGTAGGCTGTCGCCAGAGGTTTGTTCAGCCGCAACGCTTCATCCAAGCGCTCCTTTTCATCACGGCTTTCATCCAGATTTTCGGGGTTTTTCAGAAGAATCCATCGAGTTCCTTTGACCGCTTTCCTTTCAAGTGGCGAGGTGAGTTCCCGAAAGAGCTGGCGGCGGATCTGCGTGATTTTCTCGTTCATCAGCTTGACCACATGAAACCGGTCAAACACGATAGCCGCATTCGGCAAGTTCTCCATGACAGCGCTGATGTAGCCTGCGTTCATGTCCGTCGCCACAGCCGCAATCTTGGCTTTTGTCTTCTTGAGACGTTCCCAAAACGGGGTAAGCGTTTCTCGACTTCGTCCTTCACCAACAAAGACGACTGCGCCACTTTCGAGGTCCATGACCAGCGTGAGGTACTTTTGCCCTTTACGGACGCTGATTTCGTCGATGGCGATATACTTGATCTTTCCCAGGCTGGGACTTGAGAAACGGCGAAACAGATAGCGCTTGAAGATTGATTTGATGGTGTCCCAACCGACGCCCAGCAGATCGGCAACATCCTGAATCGTCATCTTTTTTGCCAAGGCGAGAGCATATCGCTCAAAGGCTTTCGTATACCAGCGCCTGGACTCGGCGATCTGAATGTCGATCAAACGAATGACGCCGCAATTGCGACATCCTACCCGTTGGACGGGAATGACCAGCCAGACGGGCTTGAAACCGATGGGCACAGTCTGAACCCATCTTTCGGCAAAGCCGTGGCGAATGATGTTTCTGGAATGGCAGCAAGGACAACGAATCAAGTCATCCTTGGGCTGCACTTTCAGGATGATGTTGCCTGCGATGAAATCCTGCCGAACGTAGTCGTAGCCTCGCAGGCCGAACGCGTGGTAGATGAAACTCGTGGACATGGTGATTACTCCTCCCGCTGGTTGGTGATGCTTCCAACGGTTGGACGCCATGTCCTTTCATTTTGTCAAAAGTACGCTTTAGCCGGATGAACCACCATTAGGGCAGCCGCAGTCAGAAGGATAGTTCCGAACATGTGACCTGATTACCACAGTAAGGGAATAATGCCACCGCCTAGTTGTTTCTAAATTTTTATGATCATCCAGCTAAAGCGTACTTCGACTCATGAATGTCCTTTCATTTTGCCAAAAGTACTCTTGAGCCGGATGAACCCTATAACAGGCTTTCCGGGCATTTTGCCCTTAGATGATAATTTTGGCTGGCATTTCGGGGTATCGAGCGGTATATAAGTAGACATCCGCAGGCCATGGACCCTCATTGCAGGTTAACAACTTGCGGACAGGACGGGGATCGAAGGAGAGTAGGTAAGCTATCGAGTACATCGTAGCGATCGAACTCCTCAAAGGTTGTGCTTATGCCTTCGGCATCTGGGCAACCTCGGAGTTCCTTAAATCCCTCAACGAAGAAGACGACTAGCACTTAGCTAACCGCCTTCCTCAAAAGCGACACGGCTCCGCCTGTGTTGCCACAGCGGAGCCAGTCAAAAGCCTTATGGTTATGGCGGGGTCCACTGGTCAAGCTTGATTCCCGCTCCGGGGGCGATGGTGCTACCAACACCGTCGCCCTTTCCTTATTAGCTAAGCACTATTGACAGAGGTGTCAACAAGACTATCTTGGCGTAATAGTTGGATTTTTAAAAGTCTAGATAATAACAAGAGAGGGAGTAGGCTCGCGCCTAGCTAAGCATCGCTAAAGCTAGGCGCGAGCCTACTCCCTCTCTTGAAGTTTGTCAAGGGCATGAAAATACGGTTTCTATACGGTATCTGTACTGTTCCCATACGGTTTAGATAGGGTTTGCATAGGGCATAGGCAAGAAAGGCGTCTTAGCAGGGGCTACCGGGGGTCAAGGAGGGCAGCGCTATTAGGGGTCACCGGAGCGAAGCGCAGGGGAGGGATAAAAGCGCTGGCCAGCGAAGCGATCCTTGACGCCTGGTCGACCCGATCTATGCTCGATGGAGGGCGGCAGCCCCCACAGCGAAGCGCCAGCAGCAACAGGGGCTGCCCCCTTGCCACGCGGCGAGCTGCCCCCGGAGGGGCCCGCCGGAGGCCTTAAAAGGGAAAGCCCCCTGACCAGGTTGGACAGAGGACTTTCAACTTTACTGGACTAAGTGTTTAGGCGAAAGCGGGAATACCGCAGGCCTCATCAATGTTGGCGTCTTTGTCTACCAGACACATGACCAGGCGCTTATCGACGGCGCTTGCCGCCTTTTCCAAAGTCTGAACGGTGACAGACGTATTTCCAGCGTCGAGGAGTCGATCCAATGCAGATCTGCTTGTGTGCATCTTTTTGGCCATGGCCGTCTTGGAGATATTCTGTTCTTCCATGGCCTGCGAAACTTGCCAAGCAATAACTCTTTTGACCGCT
Organism: Pseudodesulfovibrio profundus; assembly: GCF_900217235.1. Classification (NCBI taxonomy): domain Bacteria; kingdom Pseudomonadati; phylum Thermodesulfobacteriota; class Desulfovibrionia; order Desulfovibrionales; family Desulfovibrionaceae; genus Pseudodesulfovibrio; species Pseudodesulfovibrio profundus. The sequence continues at coordinate 40,059 of NZ_LT907976.1, forward strand.
GCCCTCGTAACTTCTTCGTAGATTCCTTCCTCAATCAGGAAGTCATCGAACGATGAGCCTATGTGCTTGTCGCTCATGGGTTCCTCCTTTGTTATTTCTTCAAAACTTCTTTCATGCGTTTTTTAGCCAGATCTAGGTCTTGCTTCGGCGTCTTGTTACTCGTCTTCATGATGCCATGGAGCAAGATCATAAGTTTGTCTTTCACGCAAAAAAAGACTCTGGCCCATTTATCAGCAACTTCGGTTCGGACTTCATTCAGGCCCCCGCCAAGGATCCTGCATGTCGGCATACCAATTGGCCAGCCGAATTCTGTGGTTTTGATGTCATCACCGATTGCCTTTTTTTCTATTGCTGGCAGCGATTTGAGCCAATCACGCACTGGCTCATTGCCTCTGGCAGTTTTATAAAATTTGGCGGTAATTTTTTTCATTCAGTTTCCTTTTTTGTTTCTCTTACAGAGATAGTACCTATTCTGGTACATTTGTCAACGGCAAAAGAAGGGTCAAAGAAGTACAGGCGGCAGCAGCTCGGAAATGTCTGAATTTCTGCCTGTAAAGGGTCAAAATCGTGAAAACTCCGTTTTGTCACGTCATTGTCTCTTGAGCTCGAAAAATGTGTCAGAGACGAAATTTGAGAGAAATACGGCTATTCGAGATTCCAGCATTTCTTAGCGGGGGTCCTGGGGGTCGCAGACCCCAGGAATGCGGAGCGCGAAGCGCGGCTCTCCGACCGGCCCGAAGGGGTGAGAGGTCGGCCACCTGGTCAAGATCGCACTAAGTCTCGCCGCGTGGTTGTTTTAACAGCTTCGACAGAATCGACACTCGCGCCCTCAAGGTTTCTTTGGTTTTGGTTTTTGTATGTGCCGAAGGCCATTTCCATATCGCGCCTTCGGCGCATCCTTCATTGCCTTTCGTTTGGGTGGAGGAGGAGCCGCAGGCGACGGGGGGCTTGGCCGCAAGGCCAAGGGGCCTGCCTTTACGCGCGTAAGCGCGGCCAGGATTGGCCATATTTCGCTCTTCTTAAGCAAAGTAGATATTTCAGCTACTTTTCCTACTTTTAGCCCCTTGCAACCAGCTGAAAAACTTCCTTTTAATTGCTCAAAGTGAGACACTTACAGGGTCAAAGTGAGACACTTACAGGGTCAAAGTGAGACACTTACAGGGTTTATTGAGACAACCATCTTGACTTGTCTCTCTTTGTCTTCTAAGCCTCTTGTTGAGACAAAAACACGATGTGTCCACTTTTGCAATTCGAGAGGTAAAAATGAGCGAGCAACCAGACAGAAAAGAGATCATCGCCAAACACAACGATTTGATTCCTATCTTGTCCAAGTTCGGCCTCCAAGAATTACGACTCATGGCCTTTTGTCTGTCACTGATTGACTCTCAAAAAGATGAGAATTTCTACAATATTACATTCAGTGTTGCTCGCATGGCCGAGGTTTTTGACATAAATACGAACGACATTTACGCCGTGGCCAAGCAAACTGCGATCTCCATCAACCAAAAGCCGGCAGAGTTTGACGACAAGGACAAAACACGCCTGTCCTTTTGGTTCACTGACCTGGAATACCACAAGGGCGCAGGCAATCTGACTTTCAAATTCAACGAGTCGTTGAAGCCCTATCTTCTCCAATTGAAAGAGAATTTTACTCAATACCGAATTCGGGATGTGTACCAATTCAAACGGGCCACGACCTGGCGGCTCTATGAAGCCCTGCGCCAATGGAAACGATCCTCGGAACGCAAAAAAGAGTGGACCCTTGACGAATTTCGGGAAGTGGTCGGCGTCCAGGGGAAATATCCGCGATTTGTGGATCTCAACAAAAGAGTGATCACCCCCGCAGTTGAGGACATCAACAAATCGTCTGACATTGAGGTCCAATGGGATCGAAAAAAGTGGGGAAAAGAGATAGTTGGAGTTGTTTTCCATATCGTCAAGAATCGGAAGACAATGGAACCAGGCGAGCTAATCCGTGACATAGCCCATGACAGCCTGGATGATGGTTTAGGACCAAAGGAAGAGGCTCAGGCCTTCTTTGAAGTCCTGACGCTGAAATACGGCATCGCCGAGTCCACGGCTAAAGGACTGGCCAACGGCTGTTATTATGCTGGCCTTTTGGATAAAATTGACTTCGCGGCCATTGAAAAACGATGGGATAAAATCAAGACGGCAAAGAAGCCCCTGAAGGCATATTTAACTGGGGCGATCAACAGCGAATTGAAGCAAAAGGGAGAGCTTGTGTGAGACAAATTGTAAATCGGTCTCACTTGTCTTGATCTTTGTCTCACTATGATTTTTAATTTTGCTGTATGTTCAATTATATTTGGTATTTATATGCAAATTGCCCGTGTAAGAATTCCTAGGCATTATTGGGGTCACTCCATAGAACGGACAAAATTGCACGCTAAGAATTTTGTCCGTTCTATGGAGTGACCCCTTGTGGCCTGAAATGGAACTGCGGTTGCGACATGAATTTCGAATGAATGCAAAACAAGCCAGACTGACCGCAAACGGCTTTTCCCACCGACGCAAAGAGCTTGAAAAGCTCTTGCCCAAACTTGAAAAGTCGTGGTCAGAACTGCCCGAAGAGAACCCAAAATTGACATCCTCCCCGGCCTAAAGGCCGAGGATTCCTGATTGAATCAGGGGTTCGCACTTCATCGGCTGGCTGATGCCAAAGCCTCCACGCGCAGGAACCGAGTGCCCCCCGGCCCGAAGAATATTACATGCGGCGTTCATATCCGCATGTGATTCAAATCCGCAACTTGTACAAAA
>NZ_LT907977.1 GCF_900217235.1 Pseudodesulfovibrio profundus
GATAAGGGAAAATTAGCGACTCTAGACGAGCTTGTAGACAAGGCTTTCAGGAATTGGGAGGTGGTTTCTGAGCTTCTGGCACAAGGTGTCACAGCCTACTACGAGGATAAACAAGGTCGGTGGGTGAAGCACCATCCAGACGGGACCATAGAAGTCATTGAGGAACGAGAGCAGTAGCCGTTAGGAGAAACTATGAATCCAATCGCATTGACTGTTGTAGGAATCGGAATCCTAGTTGTAGCCGTGTTTGCCTTTACTTATCAACGCAGGGAAAAATAGTACAGAACGACGCGCCCAGGGCAACGCCTTGGGCGCGTTTCTTTTAGTCGCTGTCGGGCAAAATGTCGGCAATCTCAAAAAGTTCAACAGGGCCGCCGATAGGGGCAAGCATGGTCATGCTTTCCAATTCTTCTTTGACCGTCACAAGGTCTATAGGAGATTTCTTCCCGGCAAGATTTTTCATGGCGGTGAAGATCACCATACAATTTTTGTCCGTGAAGTCTTCCGGATTGAGAAAGGAAAATTTATCAAACTGACCATCTGAAAAAATGCTTGAAATGATTTTTCTTTCCGCTAGTGATATTTAAATCAAGCTCCCTTGACCGCTCATAATCTCGTCTTTGAGCGCGGCGAAAATGTAGCCGCCGAGTTGTGTTTTTTTCCTGCCCGTCTTCGGATTCTTTTCCGGCAGTTTCTCCCACCGCTTCTTGAGCGTGGGGAGTTTCTTTTCAAGCTCATCCCTACGCTTGGAAAATCCGTTTGCAAGCTGCTGTGCTTGCTTCTGATTTATCCGGTAGTCATTCTGCAAAACAAGCTGCATTTCAGGCCACAGGCTTGTGTCTCCGGTGGCCTTCTCTACTTTCTCCCTGATCTTCTCGCGTGGTGTCTTCGTTCCCTGATTCTCGATGATGTGAAAGGTAAAGCCAACCACTCGACGCCCTCGTTTCCGTTGGTCGTACTCAATCTTAATGTCGCTGGTGGCGTTAATTTCTTCCTTGGCGGGGTCGAGAACTTTAAGCTTTAGATTGTCAATTCGTGGGTACTTTCCCTCAATTCCCAACTTCCAACGCAAGTCTTCAAGGTCTATTTCTCGCTTCCCTACTTTTTTGTACTGGCGCAAGAGTTCATACAGCCGCCACGTGCTTGTTTTGGTGAACTGATAAACGTCCTTGAGCCTGTACTGGGTGAATCTCTCAGTGAGGCCCATGAGGTGCGGTAGCAAGTCTTCATCGAATCGAAACCATAAACGGCCTTCACCGTGATGATATTTTCGCTTGGAAAGAAGGCCCACACCAACCTCGTAGCCTTCCTCATCGTCAAACTCGACGATTTTTTGCATGAGCTTTGTCGCTAGTTTTTTTATCTCGCGGTAGGCGTTCTTCTCCGTGATTTCAAAAGTGCTAGCAAAGCTCTGCACGTTGATTTCCATGTCGTATGGCTTACCCTTCTCAGGGACAAGCTCATGCGGCAGATGTGCGGCCGCAAATGCAAGGAACCGCATCTCTTGCAAATTCATGTCAGACATGGATTCAATCAGGGCGTTAGATTTAACCACAATGGATTTTCGATTTTCACTCATGGAAGGGACCATAGAGGGGTATTCCCCTACTGGTCAACCTAAAGGTAGGAATATCCAGTAGGGGAATACCGTAAATCTGTAGGGGTTTAACCGTAAATCTGTAGGGGTTTAACCGTAAATCTGTAGGGGTTTAGGGATGCAAGCGATTGAAATAACAAATGATAAAAGAGCGGAAAAGTAGAAAAGCAGCTAAAAGGCTACTTAAGAAGAAAGCAGAAAGGCAAAAATCAGAGAAGGACCGCCCAGAAAGCTGCCTCCCGGCAGCGGCGGAAATCGAATTTAAAGCCACCTCGTACCCCAAACTATTGCCTAAGTCGAAATGACGAAGAATTAAGAACCCTATGAGGACGCGAAGTGAAACCATATCAGAGCGACCCGAGAGAGATCGCGTCGGAAGGTCTGGCGACAGCGTCAGGATGTTGGCCCTCTCACCCCTCCGGGGCGGGCCAAAGCCGCCTTCGGCTCCACCATCTTGGGGCAAGCCCCCTAGACCCCCAAGAAGAACGCGAGAATCGCCCAAAAACGATTTTCACCTTTCTCCAAGGGTCCTTTGCGACTTTGTGTGAAACGTGCGGCAGAGGTGTCAAATACGGCAAAATACGGGTATGCGGGGGGGGGGAGCTCAATAGTTTTTACTAAAAGTTTGATTTTAATCCTTTTGCATAGGTTACAGCTCTTTGATAAGAGATTTTTTTTTAACGTAAAAAGTGTGGTAAAAATGAAATCTGATATAAAAAAATATTTTACAAACAAAGAACACCTAAAAAAAAGAACATACGATCGTTTTAACAATTATTTGCACTATCTAAAACGTCCTCAGCGTATTTGGTGGAGAGTTGTCTCTAAAGACTACGGAAAGGTTGTCGCGAGAACACATGAGATTGTTAAACTATCTGAACAGGTAAAAGATTTTGAAGGATATGGTAAGTATCGAAATTTTAAGAGGTATTTCAATATTAATTTTAGAAGGATATTTGAGCTTGGGCTACATAAAGAAAAGAGTATAAAAATTTTAGATATCGGGTGCGGAGGGGGATTTTTTCTCTATATCTCAAGGATGTTTGGGCATACCCCCCATGGAATCGACATCGATTCTCACAAGATATTCAATCATATGGTAAAATACTTTGATATCCCCCGCTTAGAACACCGCATAGAGCCAAATCAACCAATCCCAAGCCTAGATCAAAAGTTTGATTTGATAACTTCTTTTGCAATTTGTTTTCATAAATGCGGAAAGAAACCATGGAATCATCAAGAGTGGAAATTCTTTTTGAATGATATCGAGAATAATTTTATCAAAAATAATGGCCGCTTACACCTTTTCTTCAATAATGATCCTCATGGTGATTTCCAATATGCTTTAGAGCAGATATCAAAGTGTGGCTACGAAATGACTGTTAACCATAAAACCATAGATATTTTCTTTAAATAAATTATTATTCATGCATATCCAATTATCAAATATAATTGGATAAATTAGGGAAAAGTCCTGTTTTGACGAACTCTTCGTCAAAACAGGACTTTTCCCTTTATTTTTTTTCAAGCTTAACAACAACGTTGGCCAAGCTTAAGTACTTCATGAAAGTGTATCGCCAGTAGCTTGAAGAGGAAAAAAGCATATCAACAGCTTTTTCGTAGGGGATTGCATAGTTTATTATTGAGGCGATGCCCGAATGACCTATGATGACCTTGGGAGTAAAGCCGACTTCAGTGGCTAACCCCATGAACTGCTCATATGTTGGTAGCCCTATGTGCCCTGGGATGTACTGGCGAATATTAAAAGCGTGAGGAGCTCTGACAAAAAAAGCACCTTTAGGCTTAAGTCTATTGTAAATTGACTCTAAAAATGAGCCTTGTTCCTCCCACAGAATATGCTCTACAACGTCAAAACAGTAGGCGGCATCATAACTGCCTCTCCACAACTCATGGGCATTTATATAAGAAAAATTTACCTTGTCGACTCCAACGGTTTTAGCAAGTGATTTAGCCACACTCAAACTTTCTTTAGACAAGTCAATTCCTGTGACATTGTAGCCAAGCTTGGCTAAAAAGCATGCGAAGTACCCATCTCCACATCCGACATCGAGCAGATTTTTAGATGGGTGTTTACGTATAGCCTTATATATGCCTCTATGTTTATTGTTGATTTTTCTGCATGTACAGTCGTTGTATCTTTTACATGCGTCAAGGTAGCGTTTCTTTTTTTCTTTGGAAAAGTGCTCTGGTATGGCTGTTGATATTTTATCCATTATTTCATCTTTTTTAATTTAAAGCTGTTGGCCTATTGACCAAACGGTTTTTGAATCACTTCCGACTGCGTGGAAGTTTCTTTTTTCACTTCCTTACTCTCTTTTTCGCCCATGGCTTCTGTCCCGGCGAATTTCCATGCCTCAAGTCGGGCCGAATCACCTTCTGACTTTTTGATAGCCAATAGCGCACCGAGGAGTGTGGCGCGGTCCATATTTTCAAGTCCAGACTTGAGAACCAAACCACCCAAATCACAGAGTAGCTTTGTCCGTTCCTTACGTTTACGTTTTGAAGCTTTAGCTCGGAGCTTTCTTTGCTGTTCTTTTGCCTTCGCTTCTCGGTTGTGGAGTTTCACAAGCTGATTGATTTCTTTGTCAGTCATGTGAGGGTATTTTTCCTTAAATTGTGATGTCAGACTTGCCATATAGGACTCCTTTTTTTGCTCGACAATATATTCAAACACAAATCCAAGCAACCCTATTAGAGAGGAGCGTCTAGATGGCGTATGGAGGTTGCACCGCTTCAAAAAATCCCTTAGTGAAGAATGAGCAAGGGCGCACTTATACATTCTGCGAATGTGTGCGCTCTGCGAGGCGAAGAACTACAAACTAATAATCCCCTTGCTCAAATGATTCAAAAAGACAACGAAGAATATCAGATCGGCAAAGCAAGCCGAAGCCAAAACGGGAATTTCCTGTATGGGCCGATCTATCATTTTTCCGCAAAAGTAGTGAGCAGAGGAAAAGGGCAATCTGCCGTTGCCTCTGCTGCATACAGAGCAGGCGCGGAACTCGTTGACGAGCGCACCGGGGAAGTGAAGGACTTTACCCGCAAGGAGCGTGTTGACTTTTCGGAAATCGCTGCACCTGAAAATGCACCCGAGTGGGTGCGAGATCGGCAACGACTCTGGAACGAAGTTGAGTCAGGAGAAAAGCGAAAAGACGCGCAGCTATGCCGGGAAGTGAACGCCGCACTTCCGAAGGCTCTGACACTGGACGAACAGAAAAACATCGTGCGCGAATTTGTAGCCGAGAACTACACTAAGCGCGGCATGGTCACGGATTGGAATATCCACGACAGTCAAGGCAAGAACCCACATGTTCACATGATGATCACGATGAGGGAGATCGGGCCGGAAGGATTCGCCAAGAAGAAGAACCGGGACTGGAACCGGAAGGAATTTCTTGAGCAGCAGCGTGAAGGGTGGGCCAAGACCACCAACAAGGAACTCAACCGGGTAGGTTTCGACTACCGGATTGACCACAGAAGCTTAGAGGCCCAAGGGATTGACCGAATCCCACAAAAGCACTTGGGACCGCGCCCGAACATCTACCAGAAAGCCGAGCACTCTCAGATCATCCAAGCTAACAAGGAGCTGGCGCAGCTCACTAAGGATCTGAAGGAGATACAAGCGCGGCAGAAGGAGATACATGGTAAGGCCGCAGAACTCCAAGAACAGCAGCAGGAGCGAACTCAAGAGCCGCAGAGGGTACAAGCCAAGGAACGCGCCGCCGAGCCTGTCAGAGAACCACAGAATCCGAAACAGCCAGAGCGGAAGGCTCCCACGAAAAAGAAGGCTTTGCAGATCAAGCAGCCAGAGCTTGACCCGCGCCGTGAAGCTCTGCGGCAGAAGGTCGAAGCCCGCCAGAGGGCCAATGACAACGAGCAGAAGCGACTGAGCAACAAGGGCCGGGAGGTATGGCCCGAACATGAGCGCGAACAGTGGCGCATGGAAGAACGTCCCAAGATCAAGGAGAAGGAGTTGCACAAAATGATTGAAGAGCGGAAAGCACAATCTAAGTACAACAAGCCTATTCAGGAGCATGAGGCCAAGGCCAAAGCGCATGAGGACGAAGCCAAGCGACAGAGCCGGACGGCAGAGGCCGAGAAGCAAAGCCGCATGAGTAGACTTTTGGGTAAAGATAAAAGAGCAGAGAGGGCAGCGGAGGAAGCTCGCAGGAAGGCAGAGATAGAAAAGGGCCAAGCCAACAAATTGACCGAAATCCGCGACAAACATGTTACCGAAGCTGTTAAAGCTAAATTGGCAGCTGACCCCATAGCCAAGAAAGCTTTTGAGTCTACCGTGGAAAAGCAACTTAAGAAGACCGAGCAGATCAAGGAAAAGAAAATCGGCATGAATGTTGACCGCAGCGAGAAATTGGAAAGGCAACGCAAGGCGCGTGAAGAGAAAGCAGCGGAGAAGAAGCGCGAAAAGAAAATGCTAGAAGCAATGACACTTCCAGAGCATCAGGCGTGGTTCAAGGAGAAGCGGAAGAAGGAACGAGGACAGGACAAGGAGAGAATCCGAAGCCGAAGCCGAGGGCGATAGATCATGCCG